>JACQFG010000077.1 GCA_016200155.1 Planctomycetota bacterium
TCGGTGACGGCGGGGCCGCGCTCGTATTCCTGCTTGTAGACCTTGCCGTTGCGGCGGACCTCGGCCTCGGTCCATTCGGAGAGGGCGGTGACGGCCTTGGCGCCGATGCCGTGCAGGCCGGCGGACGTCTTGTAGGTGCGCTTGTCGAACTTGGCACCGGCGCCGACCGTGGTGAGGACGACTTCGAGCGTCGACTTGCCCACCTCCGGATGCGTCTCGACGGGGATGCCGCGGCCATCGTCGGCGACGCTGAGGCTGCCATCGACATGGATCGTGACATGAACGTTCTTGCAATAACCCGCCAGCGACTCATCCACGCTGTTGTAGACCAGCTCGTAAACCAGATGGTGCAGGCCTCTCGAACCGGTATCGCCAATGTAATTCCCCGGCCGCTTGCGGATGTGGGCGGCGTCCTTGAGAATATTCACATTCTCGGCTTCGTATTGCCCCGCATTTTCCGGCGCGGGTGTGGGTTCGTCGTTCATTGGTCTATCCTTTCAACCTGTCTTCGTTTAGCGCCCGCGCGGCGCCGCGCGGGCACTAAACGAAGACAGGCGTCAAAACTTTCCGACCTTGAAGCGCAATTCCTTGATCGTTTCGCGCGGCAATTTTGAGCGCAGCGCGTCGAGCAATCGACGTTTGTGATAGTGCGTCAGCTCTTGCATCACGACGGCGCTGTTCACTTCGATCTCGAACAGGCCGCGCTTCAATCCCAGCACCCGGGTCGTCGACGCATACTCGACGCCGACGGCCTCCACCCATGCCCGCTCCAGGTGCATCCGCGCCTGCCGGCGGCCCCAGCCGCGCGCCGTGAACAGCCGGGCAAGGATTTCCTTGATCGGTTCCGGATCAGGGTTGTCAGTGCGTGCAGCCATTGGAATTCAACGGTCGCTTGCGTTTAGCGCTCGCATGGCGCCGCGCGAGCGCTAAACGTAAACGGAAGAAAGACTACTTCGTCTCCACCAGCGGCACGATGACGTACAGATAGCTCGGCTCATGCCGAAACACCGCCGGCGCGTTGGCGTCGTTCATGTCGAGCGTCAGCGGCGTGTCCGGTTCGAGGACGCGCAGCATGTCGTTGACAAACTTCGGGTCGAAGCTGATCTCCAGGCCTTTGCCGTCGTAATCGATTGGCAATTCGACGCGCGACTGGCCCGATTCGACGCCCTGGGCTCGCAGCGTCAGCTTTTTCTTGGCGAAGTTGAAGCGAACGCGCTTGCTCTCGTCGTCGGTCATGATGGCCGCCTGCCGCACGGCCGCGTTGAACGGACCGACGGTGAGCGGCACGCGATGGGAATGCTTGGCCGGGATGACTTGCTTGTAGTTCGGGAAACGGCCCTCGACGAGCCGGCTGTAGATCATGGCCCGCTCGGTCTTCATCAGCACCTCGTTGGGCCTCATGCTGATGCGGATGATTTCATCAGGCTCCGTCAAATTGCGTTCGAGCAAGGTCATGGCCTTGGTGGGAACGACGGGCAGCTGTCCCTTGGTCGTGTGCCCGCCATGAGGTTTCGCCTGTCCCGTCATCATGGCGAGCCGCCGGCCGTCGGTCGCGATGAGGGCGGCCTTGTCGTCTTCGAGTTCCCAGAGGACGCCGGTGGTGGCCCCGAAGCGGACCTGCCCTTCCGTTGCCGCCGCGAAGATGGTGCGCTTGATCATCTCGCGCAGGACGCCGGCGGTGACCTCGTGATATTTTTCTTCGGCGAACGCGGGGACATCGGGAAACGAGGATGGATCTTCGCCGGGCATGTCGAATTCGTTGGTGTTGCCGTGCACCACGACCTTGTCGGGACCGGCTTCGATGGTCATCTCCTCGTCGGTCGCTTCACGCAAGATGGCGATGAGCCGAGTCGTCGGCAGGAGCGCCTCGCCGGCCTCCTCGACCTTGATGCCGCGCACCTCCAGGCGGATGCCGAGTTCCAGATCGGTCGCCATGAGCGTGCAGCGATCATCCTCGACGATGGCCTTGATGTTGCGAAGCACCGGCTTGACGTCGCGCGTGGCCACGGCGACGCTGGCGAGTTGACATGCGGATAGGAGCCCTTCACGATGACAGGTGATCTTCATGCGGTAAGTCCTTTACTAATTACTTTCTTTGTAAATACAGTCGTAGTAGTAATGGTCACAAGGTATCTGTTGATGAATCATGTGCCGCCGCGTCATGGCCTTTGCTTTTCGGTCTGTTGCACACGTTCACCGTGGTGGGGAAAACGTGTTGCTGCATTGTCGAGGCAGCAAGGGTGAGCGACGATCGTTTGCCATTCCGGGTCTGCGGCCATGGATTCCGTTTCCTGCATCATCCGTTCCTGACATGCGATAACGACGTCGTCAACAGTTTTTCCCCCAGCACTCGTCAAGACAGTTCGCTTTGCAGCTGACGAACGGCGCCCGCCAGAGCGGCATCGGTCTTCAGCGCCATCGCTACTTTTTCACAAGCATGCTGCACGGTCTTGTGGTCGCGGCCGCCGAAGCACATGCCGATCTTCTGCAGCGACAGGCCCGTCAAGCTGCGGGCCAGGTACATGCTGACCTGGCGCGGCAGCATCACATCGTGTGATCGCTGGGCCGACAATCAGGTGCTGGGTCAGCCAGTCGAGGATCGCGCCGGCGATGCCGAGCCTGGCATCTTCAGCCAGCAGCTGCAACAAACGCAGCCGGCTCGGCGCTTGCATCGGCTCTAGCGCGACCACCAGGCCTGCCGCGAGCCGATCGGTCAATCGTCGGGCCACCGGGGCGCCGCGATGCCGCAACCGGCTCGGCCCGTTCAGGGCAGTCAGGACGGTCGGCTGCAGGTGCACGCATCGGTGATCGAGCAATTCAATAAGCGTTGCCGTGAAGCGCGTCGGCAGATGCTGCAGGTCTTCCACGATCAAGAGATCCGCGTTTCTGGCGTTGTCCAGGTCGCGCGTGTCGGCGAAGTCGTTGCTGGACAGGGCGCAAACCTCGAGCCCGTTTGCCATCGCTTCGTCGGCGAGGGCGCGCATGAGCGACGTCTTGCCGCTGCCGCTCGGACCGTGCAAGTGCAGGGGGTTCGCCGACCCGCAGGGATCCTTTGCCGTCATCGAATGCAGCACGTCCTGAACCGCCGCGAGGGCACGGCGATTCTCCGGCGTGGCCAGCAATCGAGGCATGGGAAACCGAGGCGGCATGCGGAAAAACCTCGCAGCGATCGCGCTTCGAATCGGCCGGATCGCACATCCGTCCGCGGCCGTTATTATATCAAAAACGCGCCTATTCGGACAGGGTTCCGTCTGGCTCTAACTCATTGTAAATCAAAGACTTGCAAAGCGAAAAACCGCTCAACTTGGCTCTCCGGACGTGGCGCGCAACCTGTTCACACAAAGGGCGATACGGCGAGCCGCTTCGTCGACTTCCAACTCGCTCAGCAGCGGGCTGAGGCTGAAGCGCATCGCCGAGTGCAGCACGTCGCCGGTCTTGCCCATCGCCGCCAGCACGGGGGACGGCAACAGCGACCCGCTCGAACAGGCGGAGCCGGTCGAGCAGGCCACATCGGCGAGATCGAGCGTCATCAGCAGTGCGTCGGCGCTGCAGCCCGGAAACGACAGGTTGAGAGCGTGCGGCAGACCGGAATCCTCGGCGCCGTTCAAAATGACAGGCGCCGCATGACTGCGCAGCTGCGCCAGGAAGCGGCGGCGCAGCCCGAGGACGCGCGTGTTATGGGCATCGAGGTTTTGCACCGACCAGTCGAGGGCCGTCGCCATGCCGACGGCGAGCGGGACCGGCTCGGTGCCCGGACGCTTGCCGTGCTGCTGATGGCCGCCCAGCAATAGCGGACGGAGTTTCGTGTTGCGGCGCACGATCAGGGCGCCGATGCCCTTGGGGCCGTGAAACTTGTGGGCGCTGATGGTCATCGACGTGACGCCCAGCTGACGAAACGAAATCGGCATCTTCCCACCGGCCGCCGCCGCATCGCAGTGAAAGGGCGCCTTGCCGTTGAGTGTTCGCGTCAAAGCTTCGATGGGCTGGATCGCGCCAGTCTCGTGATTGGCCAACATGACGGCCACAAGGCGCGTGTCGTCGGGAATCGTCACCGCATTCAGGTCGACGCAACCCTCGGATGTGACCGGCAGGGATACGAGCCTGAAGCCGCGATCGGTCAGCTGACGGATGGGCTCGACGACGCTGGGATGTTCGATTGGGCTGCTGAGGATGGCGCCGGGCGTCGTGCCGATGAGACCGAAGATGGCGAGGTTATTCGCTTCGGTGGCGCCGCTGGTGAAGAGGACTTCGTCGGGATGAGCGTCGAGGAGTTGGGCGATGCGTTCGCGGGCGTCTTCGAGGGCCTGGCGCGCCTGCCTGCCGAAGCGGTGGCTGCTCGCGGGATTGCCGGGCCGATCGCAGAGGTAAGGGCGCATCGCTTCCCAGACCGCGGGGAGCATCGGCGTACTGGCGTTGTTGTCGAGATAAATGGCATTCATGGCAGTAACAGACGGCACGGGGTCAGGGGACGGGCCCTGGTCCCATGCTCATTCTACTGCTGCTCTTGCGGCTTTTCCTCGTTGCGCGTCCGCACAAAGAAAAAATAGATGCCGACGACCAGGCACGCGCAGGTCGCCACGACCCAAAAGAGTTCCATGATGTGTCTCCCCGGTAAGGTGAAAAGAGAACCCGTGCGCAAGCGTAGGTCGCGGGTGGGGATTTGTCAAATGTGCCGATTATGCAGATTATCCGAAGCAGCTCATCGTAGACATCACGCTCCGCGTGATGCATCCCCATCACGCGGAGCGTGATGTCTACGGTTGCGGCTCGGCCGCGTAAAGCTCTGACCGGCACAACCGTTCGCGTTTCGCCAGATTTCGCACGCTTTGTGATCCGGCGAGCTTTAGCATCGAGCGCAGAGTCAAGCGTTTCCGATGAATGGGGAGTGCTAATTCGCGCAAGAGGGGAGAAACGCCATGGGAACGTGGACGCTGCGGCTGGGGTTGAGCTTGATGGTGGTGGTGAGCTTCTGGGCGAATGCGCTGCCGGCGCAGGAGGTTCTTCTGGTGCCGGCGATCCCGTATGAGCCGGCACATCACGGGCCGCCGGCGAATCCCTTCATGCCGAGGTCGCAACCGGCGCCGGCGGATCACTTCACCATGCGCCTGCTGAACAGCCACGGCATCGGCTGCAAGGCCGATCCGTACAATCCCGCAGCGAGCAGCTGGCACTACGAAGCGCGCTTCATCTTCGGGTCGTCGCGATCTTTCTTCGATCTGCCGTGCGAGCCGTGCAGGCTGGGCGAAAAGCATCGACGTTAAACGGCGAGACCGTAGGGACAAGCGGCCCGCTTGTCCCTGAGGCGCCCGGCGCTTCAGGGACAAGCGGGCCGCTTGTCCCTACGGCATTATTTCTGCGACGGCAATTGCCGGCGCACGATCAGCGTGAAGGTGCCGGTCTCGCTGGGGTTGAACGTCGTGCAGATGATGCGGTAGACGCCGTCGGTCGGGCAGCGGAAGACGATTTTGGCGTTGGGGAAGCCGCCGCCGTCGTCGTCCTCGGCGACCTTGTTGCCCTTGGCGTCTTCGAGGATCAGGTAAGGATCGATCTTGTCC
>JACQFG010000069.1 GCA_016200155.1 Planctomycetota bacterium
ACGGTTATCCGCCTTCTCGAAGTCGCCGCGCTCATACATGTGGCGGGCAATATCGTCCAGGACACAGGCCGCTGCACAATCCGTGAGAAAACCCTCGCGGGGCGCGGCATTGGCGCTTTTCTGGTGTGCCTTCGCGCGATCCAGGCATCTCAACGAGTCATCCCACTTACCGCGGCGCTGAAACGCCGTGCTCGCGTCGATGGCTCGCCTGCAGGAACCATTGTGGTCGCCAGCCGCCACGGCCTTGGCTTCCCCCAGCTCGCTCAGGGAAAGCCAGTCATCCCACCGGCCCGTGAAATCAAGAAATTCACGTAGGCCATCGCACAATTTTTGGAACGTGTCATCCGGCAAGTTGGCAAAGATCGGCATTGCCGGTGCCACGGTCGGCCACGCTGCGTCCAGGATCGAAAAACGATCGTACTCGTGTCCGCTATTCGCCACGATCAAGTCACTGGCCCGATCCGCCAGGCGATTGCCCGTCTCCTGCACCGCTTCGGGACGCTTCTTGCGCAAGAAGGCTGCCACCAGCGGCGCCAGCACGAAATGCTCCTCCTGCTCGTCCGGAATCACGAGCGATCGGCCCGCGAGATCGCCCAGCGCCGTTTGCGGCGCGATCGGCCGAACGCCGGCCAGCTCGGCGATGAACTTCACCGCCATCATCTGCGTGAAGTGAGCGAGTGCCGCCAGGACCTTCGTTTCGTTCTCGCTGAAGGTGTCGAGCAGATCGCCGAAGGTGAACTCCAGCGGGTCGTTGTCGGGGGGTGCGTTGCGGAGGAAATCGAGGGCGGCGGCGATGGTGCGGTGCTTGCCCTTGCCGAGCTGGCCGGCGACCCAGCGGATATGCAGCGGGTTGCCGCCGGTCTGCTCGTAGAGCTGGACGCGCTCGGCATCGCTCGCCTTCGCCAGCAGCGGACGGTCCTGCGCCAGCTCGGCCAGCAATTCGAGCGCGGCCGGCTTCTCGAGCTGCGCCAGGCGGATGATGCGGGCGTCCACATCCGTCCGCCGCCGGCTCGTCACGATCGCCTTGCAGCCGGGCGGCAACTGGCCCACGAATTCGAACACCTGGTCCTGCTGGTCCCGCGGCAGCGATTCCAGATTGTCGAGGATCAACAACGCCCGCGCCGGCGCCAGCGCGTCGATCACCTCTTTGGCTCGCTCCGGCCCCGCCAGCTTCGATAGCTCCGGCTTCTTCAACAGCCGGGCCAGCTCGGTCAGCATGTCGAGGTAGCCCGGCACGAGGAAGTCGGAGAGCTTGCGTTCGCCGTCGCCGGTCATCTTCCGCTCCTTCGACGAGAGGAAGAAGATGCGGTCGAACTGCCCCGCCGGCACGAGTTCCGCTGCCCGCACCGCCAGCGCCGTCTTGCCGATGCCGCCCGGCCCATCGATGAGCACACCCCAGGTGCGCGTCCTCGGCGCCAACGCGTCGGCGATGATCTTCAGCTCCTTGTCGCGGCCGAAGAAGGAACCGATGCGCGGCAGGTTGTGCGGGATCGTGGTACGTGGGGGCGGAGCGATCCTGGGATGATCGGTGCGCGGACCGTCGTTGAGCTTGAGGCGTTCCAGGATCAGGGCGGCGGCCGATTCCGGCGTCTCATCATCGAGGTCGATGTAGCCAGCGTTGGCGTGCAAGCCGTCGCCGTTGGCGCGCTCGAAGCGCGTGAGCATGACAGCGCCGGCCCTGCGCTCCTTGATCAGGCTGAAGATGGCGCTCCACTCCAGGCCGCACCATTCCTTGGTCACGTAATCCGGACACAGCACCGCGACGACCAAGTCCGCCTCATCGTGGTAAAGTTTCGAGAGGTGGAGCGCCAGATCGGCACGCGAGAATTCGGCCTTGTGATACTTATCGTAAAGGATGGCCGCCGCGCCGAGGTGCGGGGCGAGAACGGCGGCGACCTTCGCAACAAAGTCCCTCTTCTCGCCGGCGTAGGAAAAGGCGACGCGGAAGCGTTTGGCACTCACGATGGGCTCCTCGACCGCGATTCACAAGACGGGATTGGCGGCAGCCGTATTCACAGCTTCGAGAATTTGCTCGTCTGCCGCTATGTCAAACACCAACTCGCCGCAACTGGCACACTGGGGGATGCCGAGATTCGGAATATCTACGGCGATGAGTCTGCCTTCATGGAGGCGCTCCGTGCGGTAGGCAATGCTGGCCCGGCGCACTTCCTTCTTGCGGCACTGTGGACAAATCCAGGGGAACGGTCTCGCGGCAGGCTGTGGAGTGCCGTTGATTTGGGATTCAGGCATATTTGATCCTCACAATGCGCACATACGGGTCCGACGGATCATCATCGACGAGAATGGTCTCGAGGTAGAGTAATTTACCTTCCCAGGCCAAACGAAAATCGTAATGAAAGGGCCAATCGTTCCATTCGGGCCGAGTCTCGCGAACTTGATCAATTTCACCGCCGGCGCTCAGATGATCGCTCATCAACTTCGCCAGGGATTTGAGCGTGAAGCCTGACAGGTTCTTGCCGGCCCATTCCAATGCTTAGTCCTTGGCCGTGACATAACCGATGACGTTCCATAGACCCAAGACATCCTTGAATGTTTTCAGAAGGTCAGGGTCTTTCAGAGGCGGCATCGGCGGTACTCCGAAACTTGGACCCTGCATTCACCACGTCATTATATCAGTCGTCACCAGTTCTCACGTCACCGTGATCCCCTTGTATTGGATGTCGTTCCGCCCCGCCTTCGGGTATGGCCGCGGCTCCGGCTGGGCGAAGTCGTTTTGATCGACGGTGCGCACGCGGAATTCGTACACGCCGGCGGCGAGGTTGTTGATCGTTGCCGACCACAACGCCCAGCTATAGCGCATCGGCCATTCGCGCGGCCTGCCCGTTTTCGCGTCGAAGCCCCACACATCGCGCGGCATCACGCCCTGCGGCAACGCGCCGCCCCACTCCTTCGGCGCCGGCTGGATCGTGCACTGCACCCAGCGCGCGTTGCTCCAGGCCGGGTCGTCGTCGTCGATGCGGCCATGGGCGCCGGCGTCGGGGCGGATCCAGTACTCGACGCGTTTCAGGCCCGGCAAACCGACCATCGCTGTGCCCGTCATGGTGATCGCCTGCCCGGCGCGGACCGTGACGTCGTTGCCGTCGATGTAGGCGGCCGTCTTGAGAAATGATTCCACCTCGTTGTTGCCGCTTGCATAGGTGTCGAGGGCCCGCCATTCATTGGTGAGCATGATGCGCTGGAGCCACTTGATCGACTTGAACCCGTGCGCCCACGGCACCACCATCCGCACCGGGCCGCCGCGCTCCAGCGGGATCGGCTGGCCGTTGAGCCGATAGCAGACGAGCGGCACCAGCTCGCCCGGGGCGCAGTCCATCACCTGCGAGTAACTCAGCGACGACTGGAAGATCTGCTTCGGATCGTTGTTGTGAAAGCCCCAGTAATAGATGCGGCGAATGTTGTTCATGCGGCCCACGAGCTTCAGCACGTCGCGCAACGGCACGCCTTCCCACAGGCCCTGCCCCAACGGCTGCGCGATGTTGAGGCACTGCATCGCCTTGAGAAACTTGACGTTCTTCGTGCGGCCGAGCTTTTCGATGGCCGCGAAGTCGAGGGCGTTCTTGCGCTCGATGGTGATCGGCGTGGCGATGGTGCAGCCGCCCTCGGCCATGATTTCGAGCCGCCAGGTCTCGGGAGTGAGCCGAGCGCGGACGAGATCGTCGCCCTTGAGGGTGTGCGGGCGAGGAGTGCCGCGGCTGACATCGCGGAACTGTGCCGGCGTGGTGAGAAAGGTGCGGTCCTGGCCCATGGGATTGCTCCTGGTGGATGGTGAGAAGTTTCATCCTAACTCAGGGGCATGCAAAATGCGAAACCTTTTTTGTAAGATCCCTGGCGCCTGACTAATAGGATGAACCTATCGACCCGCGGTCCATGGGGCGACAAGCAGTCGTGGCGTGAAACGCAGCGATGTCGAGGTGAATGGTGCGAGTCGACGTTCGTGTACTTGCGACGCACTTGGCTGGGCTCGCCTGGGTGGCGGTGCGTTCCTTCGTCGGCACCGTGACCGTCTTGATCCTGGAAGGAATCGTCCTGGCCACCGCTTCCTGGTACGTCCTTGGCCAGTACTGGTGGGTCTACGGTCTGATGGCGGCATTCGTTGCCCTGGTTGAGGCCGTCGTTACGGGAATCTTTCTCGGCGCCAAGCGTGCCCTGGTGATGACTTTCGCACATGGGCTCGGAAAGCTCAGACTCGGCGAAATGCTGCTGCGCCTGGTCTTCGACCGCATGATCGGCATTGCATCTACTGAGGCCGTCGGCGAGCGTGGCGGCCGGCTGGTGCAGGTCATCGAACGACTGCCGCTGGCCAAAGCCGACGAACGGCTGCGAAAAGTCATTCAGGATCTCACCGGCGAGGCCGGGCAGGGAAGCTGGCTGCGCCGCAAGATCCAATCTCGATTGCTCGACGCCGTCAGCAAATATACGCTGGCCCGTTTCCGCGATGAAGACGCCGAGCGCGGAGGCGTCGATCTGATCAAGGTCAAGGACGAAATCGAACAAAACGCCGACGACGCGATCGTACGCAAAGTACGCGGCGGCGTGCGCACCCTGACGCTGGCAGTCATTCTCGGTTTGCCGTTCGTCGTGGCGTTGCAGACATGGCTCGCGGTTCTATTGATCGACGCATTCGGGTAATGCGAACTGGACGCATCAATCGTCGATGCCAAGCTGCAGCTTGGCGGCTTCGGACATGCGGGCAGGGGTCCACGGCGGGTCCCAGACGACGTCGACCTTGGCCGCCGTCACCTGGTTGAGCGCCATCACGCGGCGCTGCACGTCGGGGGGCAGCGTGCCCGCGACCGGGCAGCCGGGAGAGGTCAGCGTCATCTTGACGTCGACGGACCCGCTCGGGGCGATCGTGATGTCGTAGATCAAGCCCAGCTCGTAAATGTTGACCGGGATTTCCGGATCGAAGATCTTGTGCATCGCTTCGACGATACGTTTCTTCAAGTCGTCGATCTGCGGCAGCGTCAACGGCTCGGCCAGCGGCGGCTTGGCGGGCGTCGGCGCGATTGCCGGCGGAGGCGTCGGCGCGACCTGGTTCTCGACGGGCAGCGGATGACGTTGATTCATGACGCACTCAACGGTAGGTCAGGCTTTCCAGCCTGACAGATCCTGCGAAAACGTCAGGCTGGAAAGCCTGACCTACTGCTTCTGGGCGACTTGCCCCGCGTAATGTTGCACGCGTGCGATCATCTCGGAGAGCCCGGTGCGACGGCCAGGACTCAGGTGCTGCTCCAGGCCGATGCGCTGCAGGTCATCGGCGACGAACTGGGCCGCCCGGTGGACGTCTTCCTTGTGCTCGGGCAGGGTGCTGACGCTGGGGATCCGCAGCAGGTCCTTCAGTCCGCTGAGGAAGCGCTGCTGGTTCTGGTGGGCATAGGCAAGGGCGGCATTGGCCATGAGTCCCGCGGTCTCCTGTATCCAGTGTGACAGATTTCCGCTAAGTAGTAACCATCCGGCCTAAGCGGAACGGGATTCAGTATACATGGAAAGGCTGACTACTTCCGCGCCGCCAGGACGGAATAGCTCAGCTCCCCTGTCCGGTAAGCCTCGCGGATGACCTCAATCCCCTCCACGAATTCCCGGACCGGTTTCGGAAGCAGCGGCAGGACGGCGCCGGCCGCACGCGCTCGCTCGTGGCAGATCTCCCAGGTGCGGCGGACTTGAGGTGTTAAATCCGTCTGCAGCTCCACCTTCATACCGGCTTCCTCGATTTGACCGCCATAGGCCTCGGCGGTTTGCAACCTCGGACACAAGAAAGCTTCCGCGACCCTGCGTATCAGAGGCCGTCGCATGGAACCGGTCCAGGCCGCCAGCAACATCTGGCCGCCGGGGCGGATGGTGTGCGCGACGTTGCGGAAGTAGCGGGGCTTGTCGGTGAAGTGTTCCGATGACTCCATGGTCCAGACCAAGTCGAATCTCTCGGCGGGGAAGGGGAACGACTCCGCATCCTCGACCAGGAACTCGACCACGCCTTCGACCCCGGCGCGGTTGGCGTTTTCGCGG
>JACQFG010000070.1 GCA_016200155.1 Planctomycetota bacterium
ACCCCGCAGGTTCGGAGTACCTCACCTGCGGGCTTGGCCTCAAAACTCCATCGCTCCCGGCCAGCCGACGTCGATGACTAGCACCTTGCCGTCGCCGATGCGGCCCGTGCGCGCGGCCTTCGTGATCTTCTCCTCGACTTCGGCGAGCCGCGCATCGTTGACCCAGACGCTGATCTCGACCTTGGGCAAGAACGCCATGCTGTACTCGCTGCCGCGGTAGCGTTCGAGATACCCCTTCTGCCGGCTATACCCCTTCGCCTCCTGCACGACGCAAGCATTGAGGTCGAGATCGTTGATCACGTTCAGCACGGCTTCCGCGGTGATGGGCCGAACGACGATGGTGAGTTGTTTCATGGGAAGGTCTCGAAGCGAATCGTGACGCCGTCATTGTATCAACCCGCGTCAAGGAAACGCTCCCGCGTGTTGGCGAACGCGCCTGCCGTGCTCGATCAGACGTTGATATTCCTCTTCGCTCAATCCGCGCCAGTCATCGAGCAAGCGCAGGTTTTCGTCCAGTTCGGCCCGCGTGCATGGCGCCGTCAATGCTACCGTCGCCGCGGGATTCTGCAGCACGAAACGATAGCAATCGAGGGCCGTCGGCAGCACCAGCCCCGGCGGATCGGCGATCGTCAGTTCGAGCAACGCGCCCCAGCGCAGGCAGGTGTACGCCACCACCGGCATGTTGAGAGCTGTCGTCGTCGGAAAGATCTCGCGCTCGGCGCCGCGATGGGCCGCGTTGTAGCGGATCATCAGCATGTCCACGAGTCCGCTCCGAGCGATTTCCGCCGCCAAGGGCCGTTGATGGCTCGTGACGCCGAGCATGCGGATCTTGCCTTGCTCTTGCGCGCGTCGGCAGAACTCGAGTGCGCCGCCGGGTCCGGTGATTTGCTGCCGTTCGGCCTCTGCTTCGACGTAGTAGAACGTCACGACATCGAGATAGTCGGTGCGCAGCCCACGCAGCAACTGATCCAGCTCGCGCTCGGCGTCCGCAGCGGTGCGCGCCTCGAACTGCACGCAGACGAAGACGTCGCGCCGCTTGCTGCCGAGGTTTGCAATCGCACGTCCGAGGTAGTCGTCCGCGCCGAACCAGTTGAGAAACGTGACGCCGCGGTCGATGGCGTGGTGGACGTCATCCTCGTGCAGCTTGCCGCGCATGTGAGCGGCGAGCCCGAGCCGGCAGATTTTGCCGAGGGGCCCGAAGGCCATCGTCGCTGGCAGCGGAGTGGACATCGCATGCCATTGTACCCGGCGCTTGGAAAAAATGGGATCGCGTCGCTGGGCGAATTCATCAAGCCAATACGAATCACGAAACTACGAAAGAACGAAAAACACGAAAATGATGCAGAGGGACTATTGACCATCACGCTGTCCTTTCGTGATGTCGTTTTTTCGTGGTTTCGTGATTCGTATTTGTTACGTAATGGTTGCGGCTTGGCGGCGCTGAGTGCGCGGCTCGGAGGGCCGGGTTATGAGTACAGAGACAGCTGCAGTTTTGCCGATTCTACTTGACACAAGTGCTTGGGAGCTGTAGGTTTGTTGATGATACCACAATAGGCTTCGGCGGCGCGCGCGTTCCATCAATAAGCGAAGGATTGGGGGGTATCGCCTTCCGCTTGCGAACCGCGCCGGCCGGCTTCATCCCACCATCCGTTGCCGAAAGGGCCTCGTCATGTTGAATGTCCTCGGTCCTGCTTCGCGCTACTGCGACGGCGTCAGTCGTCGCGGGTTCCTCAAGATCGGCGCTCTCGCGTTCGGCGCCGCCAACTTCACGCTCACCGATCTCTATCGCGCCGAAGCCCAGCAAGCGGCGCCGACCTCTTCGCACAAAGCCGTCATCAACGTGTTCCTCGGCGGCGGGCCTCCGCACCAGGACCTGTGGGACATCAAGACCGAAGCGCCGAACGAAATCCGCGGCGAGTTCCAGCCGATTGCGACCAACGTCAACGGCCTGCAGATTTGCGAAGTCTTCCAGCGCATGGCTCAGCACATGGACAAGTGCGTCGTCATCCGCTCGGTCACCGGTTGCGCCGATCGCCATGACGCGATCCAGTGCTTGACCGGCTGGCCGCACGACTCGCTGCGGCCGATGGGCGGCCGGCCGAGCATCGGCTCGGTGCTGGCGAAGGTGCAAGGCCCGGCGCATCCGTCGGTGCCGCCGTTCGTCGGCCTGGCCGCGCCGACGACGCATCGTCCCTGGTCCGATGCCGGGCAGACCGGGTTCCTCGGACCGGCCTACGGTGCCTTCAAGCCCGATGGTCCCGGCATGGACAACATGCGCCTCAACGGCATCACGGTCGCGCAACTCGACGATCGCCGCCGGCTCATGCAGAGCTTCGATACCCTCCGCCGCGAAATCGATGTCAACGGCGCCATCGAAGGCCTCGACGCCGCCCAGCAGCGTGCCCTCGGCGTCTTGACGTCGAACCGCCTGCTCGACGCCCTCGACCTTTCGCGCGAACCGCAATCGGTGCGCGATCGCTACGGCGACGGCAAACCGTACCAGTTCCAGTACGACGGCGCTCCGACCGTCAACGATCAGTTCCTGGCCGCACGCCGCCTGGTCGAGGCCGGCGTCCGCTGCGTCACTTTGAGCTATGGCCGATGGGACAGCCACGGGCAGAACTTCGCCCTGGTGCGCGATCACGGCGGCAAGCTCGACCAGTGCTTGAGCGCCCTGGTCGAGGACCTCGAAACGCGCGGCATGCTCAACGACGTCACCATCGTCGTCTGGGGCGAGTTCGGCCGCACGCCGCGCATCAACAACGGCGCGGGCCGCGATCACTGGGCCCCGGTCAGCTGCTGCCTGATGGTCGGCGGCGGCATGCGCACCGGCGTCGTCATCGGCGCCACCGATCGCCTGGGCGGCTACGCGGCCCAGCGCCCCGTCTACCAGGGCGAAATCCTCGCGACCATGTACCGCAACCTCGGCATCAACCCCGACACCGTCAACATCCTCGACCCGACCGGCCGCCCGCAGCATTTGGCCGAACGCCCGCCGCTGCGCGAGGTCGCGTGAGTTTGTGGAATACGATTCCGATCGTGTTATTGCCTATAGCATCCCACCGTTCTCGATGAGA
>JACQFG010000060.1 GCA_016200155.1 Planctomycetota bacterium
ATGTGGCACGACGCTCCGCGTCGTGGTATTTTTTCTTCTGCCGTTCGCCTAAAGCCGCAAGCGGCGATTCCTTTACTCCACGACCCACGTGTCGCCGCTATTGAACAGGGCATCGAAATCGCCTTCACCTTGCTTGGCGACGGCGTTCGTGATCTGATCGTTGACGCCCGCGTCGTACAGCGGACGATCGACGGCGCGGAACACGCCCATCGGCTCGGGCATGTGCGGGTGGTGCATGCGCGACAGCATGAAAGCCACGCTCGGGTTCGGGGCCTTCTCGTCGTGGAAAATCAGGTCGTCCTCGCGGTATTCCTTGCCCAGCTCCACCACTTCCACTTCCATGGCGTCGTTCAGGCGGATGCCCTTCTTGCGGTCCTTGCCGAAGACCAGCGGCTTGCCATGCTCGAGGTAAACGGTGTTATCGGGCTTCATGTTCTTGTCGGAGGCGTACAGGAAGGCGTCGTGATTGAAGACGTTGCAGTCCTGGTACACCTCGACGAAGGCGGTGCCCTTGTGATGGGCGGCGCGTTCGAGCGTGTAGGTCAGGTGCTTGATGTCGACGTCAACCGAGCGGGCCACGAACGATGCCTCGACGCCGAGGGCAAACGAGATCGGCGATACGGGATGGTCGACGGCGCCGACGGGAGTGCTCTTGGATTTCTGACCGACGGGGCTGGTCGGCGAATACTGGCCCTTGGTCAGGCCGTAGATCTGGTTGTTGAAGAGGATGATCTTGACGTCGAGGTTGCGGCGAATCACGTGCAGGAGGTGATTGCCGCCGATGGAGAGCGCGTCGCCGTCGCCGGTGATGATCCACACCTGCAGGTCCGGGCGCGACAGCTTGATGCCGGTCGCGACCGCCGGGGCTCGGCCGTGGATGCTGTGGAAGCCGTAGGTGTCCACGTAATACGGAAATCGGCTCGAGCAGCCGATGCCCGAGACGAAGACGAATTTCTCGCGCGGGATGCCGAGCGTCGGCAGGACCTTCTTGACCTGGGCGAGAATCGAATAATCGCCGCAGCGCGGGCACCAGCGGATTTCCTGATCGCTGGAAAAGTCCTTGGCAGTGAGGACGGGCAGGGTGGCAGTGCTCATATCGATGATTCCTTGTTTGTTTGATCCCAGGGGTTCGGAATACCTCACCCCTGGGCTTCCAGTCACTTTCCTTCTAGGAGGCGGTTGATTTCATCGACGATCTCATGCACGAGGAACGGCTTGCCGGCGATCTTGTTGAGGCCGACGGCATCGACCAGGAACTTGGCCCGCACGAGCAGGAACAGGTGGCCGGTGTTGAGTTCGGGGATCAGAACTTTGTCGTAGCTCTTGAGGAGGGCGGCGAGGTTGCGCGGGAACGGGTTCATGTAGCGCAGATGCGCATGCGCCACCGAGACGCCGGCGGCCTGGGCTTGCTGGACCGCGGTGCGAACGGCGCCGCAGGTGCCGCCCCAGCTCAGCACGAGCAGCTTGCCCTTGGCGGGGCCTTCGACCTCTTGCAGCGGGATGTGGTTGGCGATGTTCGCGACCTTGTTCATGCGGGTCATGACCATCTTGTGATGGTTGGCGGGGGCGTAATCGATGTTGCCCGTTCCCTCCGCCTTCTCGATGCCGCCAATGCGATGTTCGAGGCCGGGCGTGCCTGGAATGGCCCAGGGACGCGCGCCTTTCTCGTTGCGGAAATAGGGGAGGTAGCGCTGCGGGACGTCGGCGCCGTTGCCATGATGGCTGGTGCTGGCGGCGCGCGGCGCGGTGGCGGCGGTCGGATGCACCACCTTGATCGGCGGGAGGTCGGCGAACTTCGGGATGCGCCACGGTTCCGAGCCGTTGGCGATGTAGCCGTCGCTCAGGAAGATGACCGGGGTCATGAACTCGACCGCGAGGCGCACGGCTTCCTGCACGGCGTCGAAGCAATCGGCAGGACCGGAGGCGGCGACGATCGGCAGCGGGCTGTCGCTGTTGCGGCCGAACATCGCCAGGAGCAGATCGGCCTGTTCGGTTTTCGTGGGCAGGCCGGTGCTGGGGCCGCCGCGCTGCACGTCGACGATGACCATCGGCAGCTCGGTCATGACGCCCAGGCCCATCGCTTCGCCCTTGAGGCAGATGCCGGGGCCGCTGCTCGCGGTCGCGGCAATTTCGCCGGCGAAGGCGGCGCCGCAGACCGACGCCATGGCGGCAATCTCGTCCTCGGCATGGAAAGTGCGCACGCCGAAGTTCTTCATCATCGAGAGTTCGTGCAGGATATCGCTGGCGGGCGTGATCGGGTAGCCGGAGAAGAACAGTTTCTTGCCGCAGCGCTGGGCGGCCGCGACGAGGCCCCACGCCGTCGCTTCGTTGCCCATAATCTTGCGATATTTCCCCGCGGGGAGCTTGGCACGGGCAACGCGGTACGTCACGGCAAATGCTTCGGTCGCCTCGCCGTAGGTCAGGCCGCCCTGCATCGCCTTGAGGTTGGCGTCGCCGAACTTCGGGATCTTCTTGAACTTGTCCTTGAGCCATTGAATCGTCGGCGCAGGGTCGCGCTCATAGAGCCAGAACACCAGGCCGAGCACGGCGTCGCGCGTCAGGCGCGTCATCGGAACCCTGTGTACGTCGTATTTGGAGTTGAGCTGCGGATCGTCGAGAGGGTTGCTGTCGTAGGCGGCCTTGTCGAGGTTGGACGTGTCGAACTCATCCTCGTTGACGATGAGGATGCCGCCGCGCTTGAGATCGCTGACGTTGGTCTTCAGAGCGGCCGGGTTCATGACGACAAGGGCGTCGACCTGATCGCCGGGGGTGAAGATGTCCTTGCTCGAAAAATGAAGCTGGAACCCGGAGACGCCGGCGAGGGTGCCGACGGGGGCGCGAATTTCTGCGGGAAAGTCGGGTAGGGTGCTGACGTCATTGCCGAACGCCGCCGAGACGTTGGTGAACTGGGTGCCGATGAGCTGCATGCCGTCGCCGGAGTCGCCGCAGAAGCGAATGACGGCGGAGTCGAGTTCGCGCGTCGAGCGTTGCGCGGAAGACGGTTTCGGTGGGCTCGCCGTCTGCTGCATATGGGGTCCTTTCTCAATCGAGGAGAATGCGGTCGGCAGGAAGGGCAGCGCAGCGGAGAGCCGAGACGAGCGTTATTCTTATCTCATGAAGCCCGCTTCAACGCACGGGGCTTCGCTGTTGTCCATACCAAGCCTGGCGAACTTATTTTATCCTAAAATCTTGCGAGCAACAATCAATCGCAGAACAAAAAAAATTCGGCGCGCCGACGGCCTCCTCTGCCTATTTCGCCGCGCATCCGCCATCCCTGACGGTCGCGCCATCGGCAGGACCGTCGCAAACGTTACAGGCGGAATCAGAGCCTGAAGCGTAAGCGAAGGAATCGGCGTCCTTCGCTGACGCTTCAGTTTCTTCCCTCTGAAGACCTTCGCACGGCGCGCAGAACTTTTCTCATACAAGCAAGGTCCGTTGCTGACCCCCATTCGAGTTGGCATTTCCTTCGTTTTTTTGCCGCAACGTCCAGCAAATCAATCGGTTGCAACGAGGAGGGGAAATTCCACATGGAACTCCCAAGTGAAATTTCACCTGGGATTTCCCGGCTAACACGGATAGTTTCTTCCCTCTTCGCACGGCGCGGCGAACTTTTCGCCGCCTTGATGCGGCTGACGAATACGTTCAATCCAGCATCTTGATCTTGATGTCCTTGAAGTGAATGCGTGCCCCTTCCGACTGGAACCCGATCGGGCCGCTGGTCAGCGCCGTCTTAGCGGTGCTCACCGGCACGCCGTTGATCGAGACAGAGATCGAGCCATCGGCCCGCACCGTCGCCTCGGTGGTGTTCCACACGTGGCTTTCCTTGAGCGCCTTCTTCTGGGCGGCCTCGTCGAAGGTGCTCTCCTTCTTGGCGGGGTCGTCCTTCGCCCAGCCGGGGAAGAAGATCTTGCCATGATCCATGTAACGTCCCTGCGGCTCGATCGACTTCGGCCAAACCTTGTGCGGCTCCTGGATGTGCAGCAACAGGCCGCTGTTCATGGTCGTTTTCTCGGGCTGGTCCTTGGGATAGGTCCACGAATAGCGGATGACGTAATTCTTGTACGATTTTTCGGTGTAGAAATAGCCCCACGGATTGCCGCTGACCTGGATTTCGCCGTTCTTGACAAGGAAGACGGTATCCTTGTCCCCCTTGTCGTCGCGGAGGAAGGTCTTCCAGCCTTTCAGGTCTTTGCCGTTGAAGAGCGGTTTGAAGCCTTTGTCATCGCCGGCCGAATTGACGGTGACCTTGACCTTGCCGGTGGGAACATCGGTCACCTTGTACGTGCCATCCTTGGAAATGGCGCCGGTAACTCGCTTGCCATCGGGGCCCGTAAGGATAATTTCGCCGGTCGCCAACGGTTTGCCGTCAATGACGATCTTGCCTTGCACATTCCCAGCGTCCTTGTCTTTCTTGGGCGCTTCGTCCGGGAGCACCTTGATCTTGATGTTCTTGAAGTGCAGCTCGGCGCCTTCGGACTGGAAGCCGAAGGGGCCTTCGACGAGGGTGAACTTGCCGGAGTTGACCAGGGTGCCGTTGACCTTGACAAGGACGTTGCCGTTGTTGATGGTGACCTCGGTGGTGTTCCACTCGCCGACCTTGTTGCGGACCTTGTCGAGGGTTTTCTGGTCGAACTTGGCGTTGGTCAGGCCGGTGTTGCCGATGGAGATGAAGGAGCCGTGGGTGCGATTTTCGCCCTGGACTTCGAGGGAGTTGGGCCAGACCTTGTGGTCCCCGGTGATGTGGACGAGCAGGCCACTGTTGCCGCCGAACTTCTTTTCGTCTTCGAGGTTGGCGGGCCGTTTGTAGCGCCAGTCGAACTTGAGGACGTAGTTCTTGTAGCTCTTATCGGTGTAGAAGTAACCGGCGGGACTGCCGGAGACCTTGATGTAGCCGTCGACGACGGTGTAGGTCTTGTCGGCTTTTACGGGGATGTACTTCCAGCCGGCGAGGTCCTTGCCGTTGAAGAGGTCCTTGAAATCGTCGCCGGCTCGCGCCTGCGAGGCAAGCCCGGCGGCGCACAGCGCGACAAGCGCGAGGCGGAGAGTACAGAACATGGTGACTCCTTGGAAGGGGCGAGACGCTTGGCCGAACGCCCGATGCGCCGGCGCGGGGGTGGAAGGGGGATTGTAGCCCGCGGCCAACCAAGATCAATGTTCTTCGCCGATCGACAAGGGCCCGTCGTTGAGCCAGCGAATCATGGCGGGATAGGGAGCGACACCGAGCGATCGAGCACGCCTGGCGTCGGCGGCCATGCCGAGCCATTGGAGCGCGGGCACGGCGAGGTATCGACCCTGCGTGAAATTCTCGATGAGCGCCGCCGATTCGCCGCGATAACCATCCGCATGAAAGACGACCGCAGCGTCGAGTTGCAGGTGAACGCAGGCGGCATACGACCAGGCGATGGCCATCATTTCCTCGGCGGCAAACTTGCCCACCGTCCGATGTGCCTGGCGCCGGCGCGCCGGCGGCATCACGGCAAGATGACCCGCCTCGTGCAGCAGATCGCCCTCATGGCGCAGCCGCCCGCCGTCGAATACCAACGCCTCCCCTTCGATCGCAATGCCCGGCAGTACCGTGTCGCCGTGCACCGTCCCCGCTCGGCACTCCAGCCCGATGCCGCGAATGAACTCGACGATGCATTCGAGGTTGGTCATGATTAGCTGATGATCTCATGAATCGGTGTCCCGTGGTCGATGGCGAGCCGCTGGCGGCCGGGGATGACCAGGCGATGCGAATCGAGGCCGAGCTGGTGCATCAACGTGGCATGAATGTCGGTGACGTAATGGCGATCCTCGACGGCGTGGAAGCCGAGTTCGTCGGTTGTGCCGTGGACGACGCCCGCCTTGATGCCGCCGCCTGCGAGCCAGACGGAGAAGCCGTAGATGTGATGATCGCGTCCGTCGCCGCCCTGTTGTCCGGGCGTGCGGCCGAACTCGGTGCCGAAGACGACGATGGTGTCGTCGAGCAAGCCGCGGCGTTTCAGATCGATAAGCAGGCCAGCAGTCGGTTTGTCGACCATCCTGCAATTCTGACTGTGGTTGGCGCGCAGGCCGCCGTGCGCGTCCCACGCCCCTGCGCCGCCGCCGCCGTGCTGGATCTGGATGAAGCGCACGCCGCGCTCGACCAGCCGGCGCGATACGAGCAGTTGCTGGCCGAACGGCGCCGTCGTCGCATTGTCGAGGCCGTACAGCCGGCGCGTCTCCTGCGATTCCGCCGCCGTATCGAGCACCTCCGGCAACGAGCGCTGCATGCGAAACGCGAGTTCATAGGAACGAATGCGCGCCTGAAGCGCCGGGTCATCGGGATAGCGGTGCGCAGCCTCGCGGTTGAGCCGACCGACCAGATCGAAGCCGATCGCCTGTTCGTCGCGCGTGGTGGCCGTCTCGGGCTGGATGTAATCGACGGGCCGCGTCGGATCGACGCGCAGCGGAATGGCGTCGTGGGCCGGGCCGAGATAATGGCCGTCGCGCTCGTTCCAGTAGGGACGCACGCCCATCGAGATGTATTGAGGCAAATTGGCGTTGAGCGAAGCGAGGCCATAGTTGACCCAGGCGCCGACGGTCGGGTAGTTGCCGTCGAGCATATGCCGGCCCGAGTGGAACTGCGTCTGAGCGCCGTGATTGTTGTCGGACGTCCACATCGAGCGGACGACGGCGATGTCGTCGATGCAGCCGGCCACGTGCGGGAACCAGTCGCTGACCTCAATGCCCGCCTGCCCGTGTTTGCGATACCCGACTTGGAGCGGATAGACGAGCGAGCGCTGCTGGCCGTTGGCGTCGTTGATGACGACCACGCGGTTGTTGCGGTTGAGCAGCTCCGGATCGAGCACGCCGCGATACGGCGTTTCGGCGATCGATCGGCCCGCGTACCGATTGAGCATCGGCTTCGGATCGAACGACTCGAGATGGCTCATGCCGCCGTTCATGAACAGCCAGATCACGCTCTTCGCCTTCGGCGCGAAGTGCGGGCGACCGTCCGGCGGCGTCCAGCGCGTCTGGGACGAGCCGGCCTCACGCTGCAGCATCGACGCCAGCGCGACGCTGAACAAGCCGGTGGCGCTCTGGCCGAGGAACGATCGGCGTGTGCACGGACAACTCAGATGCATGTTCTCATCCCCCTGGGTCGTAGCGTGGACTTTAGTCCACGCTACGACAAAGCTCTCGCGTGGACTGAAGTCCACGCGACGGTTCCGCCTTGACCGATCTCGCGAATCATGCTATCAGCCGGCGCTGTTGTCAGGATCGCAAATAATCTTGGAACGCTCATGCGCCGCACCACACTGGCCTTGACAGTGCTGATCGCTTTGTTTTCCGGCTGCGCCCGCGAGACACCCAAGTCGTCGGGCCGGCTGATCGCCGACTACGCGCCCGGCAAGGACGCCGAGGTCAGCAAGGCGCCGTATCAGGCGACCTATATTCTGCGGCACTGGCCGAACCCGCCGGCCGACCCACCGCCCAAGCACTGGGTCCCCGACCAGGAAATCGTCGATCTCTTCATACGCGGTCTCGACAAACGCCAAGCGGTCGGTTTCGAGAAAACCTCCGACGGCAATCTGGTCGCGGTCGCCGGCGAGGAAAAAATCAAGCTCGAACCGGGCCGCTATGCCTGGCACATTCACCCTTCCACCGAATACACCGGGCTCAAGTGGGTCATCCACGAGACCGGCGAACGCACCGTCGAGATCATCAGCCTGCCCTTCGGCCTCGCCGCGGCCGCCCTTGTCGTGCCGTTCATCTTCTGCGGGTTCCTTCTCGTTCTGCCGTTCGCCATCCTGCTGTAATCGAAACGTCCCGGTTTTTTCGTGGTGCGGGCGGCTCGCCTGCACATGTCGCGCGTCGACAAAATGACGTGCAGGCGAGCCGCCTGCACAACAAAAACACATACCCAGCCATTATCTACACGATCTAGCCTGGCGTGCATGCCACGTAAATCGGCGCGTCCGCCTCGTCGGCGTCCAGAACCCTCTGTAAATCGGCCTCATCGCGCGCGATCGACAGCACCTTGTCAAGCTTGATAAACGTCAGCAGGTCCTGATACTCCTCGCCGCACAGCAGGATCAGCCGGCACCCGACCGCCTTCAGTTCTTTCCATAGCTTGACGCTGATCGCCACGAACTTGTCGCTCAGGGTCACGAAGTTGCGGATGTCGAACACCAGGTAGCGAGCGCCGCGCGACTTCGCAAGCTGCAGGACCGCCTCCACGTGTTCGATGTTCTCGTGGGTGCGAATCACTTTGTCGTGCAGATCCTGACCGGGATAGTGGACCGCCGCCACATCCGGCCGGACGCAGAGTTCGTTGCAGATTTCGGGAAGCATGTGCGATTCTCCGAATCAGCGGATCGTGACAAAATCGTTGTGATTCAAGAGCGCCTGAATCAATTGTGCGCGTGCGCGATGGTGTCCGTCGGGCCTCATTTTATTCAACTCGACCCACTGTGCCATCGCGTCCTCGCATGCCGCGAGTTCGTTCGCCGTCGGGGCATAGCTGAGGATCCACGTGAACGCCTCGCGCGCGAAACCCTTCGGCGGCGTCGATTTCTCCAGTCGACTTGCGATCTTGTCGGCCATCGTCACGGCGAGCTTGCTGTTCGACAGCGCCAGCGCCTGCTGCGGGATGATGCTGTCGCGGCGGCGATAACAATCGAGCGGGTCGGCCTCGTCGAACGTCATCAGGAACTTGTTGCGCTCGATCGCCGAGTGGAAGAAATACAGGCTGCGGCGTTTCGATGCCTCCTGCATCGGCGTCTCGACGGGAGCCCCGCCGCGCGTCAGGTCGAGTTCGCCGGCCAGGTGCAGCAAGCTGTCGCGCACGGCCTGCGATTCCATACGCTGCGAATTCATGCGCCAGCAGTAACGGTTCTCGGGATCGTCCTTCAGGTTCTTCTCGGAGGCGCCGAGCGAGGATGTCGTCATGCGGTAGGCGTTCGACGTGACGATTAAGCGATGGATGTGCTTCATGGACCAGTTCTTGTCCATCATTTCAACGGCGAGCCAATCGAGCAAGGCCGGATGCGTCGGCGCCGCGCCCTTGCGGCCGAAGTCGAAGACGGTCGCTACTAACGGCTGCCCGAAGTGGCGCGCCCAGATGTGATTGACGGCGACGCGGGCCGTCAGCGGGTTCTGGCGATCGGCGACCCACTGGGCGAGCGCGGCGCGGCGGCCCGTGCTCTCCTTCGGGAACGGCTTCAAGCGATTGGCATCGGTTTCGAGGTTGTTCTCACGCGTCTTCACCGATCCGACGAGCGGCGTGTAGGCCTCGCCCGGGTTTTGCAATGCCTTGCGAGCGGCATCGATGGCGGCCTTCGCTTGCTGCACATTCGATTTGACCTCGGCCTGTCCCGCTTCGGCACGGGCCAGGTTCCACTGTGCCAGCTCCAATGCTTGCGACTTCTCGGCAAGAGCGGCGGCTTGTTTCAATTTTTTCGTCGCATCCGATGCCTGATCGCCGGCGACCGCGCGATCCGCCGCCGAGCGCGCCTTCAACGCAGCGATCGTCGCATCCGCATGGACGATCTTCGCTTCGGCGATCCGCAGCAGCGCCCGGACTTGCTTCTCGTTGAGCGGGCCATCGACCTTGCCGCCGTCGATCATGGCAACGTCTGCGGGCAAAGTCGAGAGCACGAACTCCTCGAACCGGGCCGATGCGTCATACGTTATCAGCTCGATCTTGCCGGGACGCCGTTCGATCGGCAACCGATAAACCAGCGGCGCCTTGCCATTGACGCTGACGTTGAGCAAGTTGCCGCGCACGCGCAGGATGATCTCGTGCGTCTGATTGAGCGGGACGGCATGCTGCTGAGCGCCGTCAGGCGGATAGACGTGCTTACCGTCTTTCTTGAAGGAGACCTGGATGCGCGACGGTGCGTGCGGCGTGAGATAGATCATCGCTTCGTGATCCTTGTCGACGTCGAAGCTGATGCCGACCGACTTGTAGGTATCGCCGCCGAGCGTGGCGAACTTCATGCGGGCCTCGAAATCGGCTGGAACGTCGTCGCGCAGGCGAAGGACGCCGCGTACGGCGCCGGTCTTTTCCTGCACATCGTTCCTTGTTGATCGATGAAAAATCGTCGCGCGCAAGCTCCTTGGCCTTCGGCACGGCCGAGGATTGCTTCGATAAGGCTTTGAGTTTCTTTGCCAACTCTTCGTGCTTCCAAATCCCAGTCTTGTTCTTGATCGCCCAGGCTTCGGCGTCTTTGTATAAGGCCTCCCGCAACTTTTTCGGCATCCCCATCTCCGTGTTCGGGAGGGCGTGTTCAGGCGGATCCGTTTGAAAAACCGAATACCCCTGCTCGATCAGCTCACAGTTGAGATGAACAATGCCCCACCCAAGCGTCGAAGGAGCTCCGGGAGTCAAAGACCCAGTGAATTGGAGCACCAGGTCGCCATGAATCAACTGACCGTCATCAATGCCGGTAATCTGGACGTGTTTCCCGTCAAGAGCCCCCTCTTTTAGGCGGCGAGTGACAAACGCCAACCCTTTTTCTTTTGTCTTCCGTTCCTCCTCCGTGAGATCTTTTGGCCATTGCGCAAAAGGCACGACATTGGCCATTCGAAGTGTGTAGTTTCGATCTGATGCTTTTCGTTTCGCCTCAATGTTGTCCGTGTCTTTCACAGACACGACCGTGAATATGAAGTTATCGATTTCTTTCGAAAGCTTCTCGGCGAGGGTTGCCTTGGCCTTTTTCAACTCGTCCTGGCCGTCCTTCAATTGCTTCTCGGCGACCCGCATATGATCTTGCAGCACGAATGCACGCAACCCAGGGTTGTGGGCCTCCGCCGGCAGCTGGATCGGCTTCACCTGCAACCCGCCCGGCAACAGCAGGCTCGGCAGCCCCGGCTTCAACACACGCTTCTTGTCGGCCTGTTGCTCGTTGCCGCGAATGTGCAGGTACGTCGGCACGTCGAGGTTCGCATCATACACTCTCGGCAAGCCGTTCTTGTCGACGTTGATCTCGCCCGGCACCATGTCGTTGCGAATCTGGTACGGCTCGAAGATGGCGCGGAAACGATAATAGTCGGCCTGCGTGAAGGCGTCGTACTTGTGATCGTGGCACTTGCAGCAGTTGAACGTCAGGCCCATGAACGCCTTGGAGGTATGCTCGATCGTTTCATCGAGCCAGGTGGTGCGATTGAAGAGGAAGTAATGGCGAGCGAGAAAGCCGGTGCCGCGCAGGGCGTCGGCGTCGGTGGGGTACAGCTCGTCGGCGGCGAGCATTTCGCGCAGCATCTGGTCGTAGCCCTTGTCGTTGTTGAGCGATTCGACGATCCAGTCGCGCCAGTGCCAGATGTGGCGCTGGCTGTTGCGCAGCTCGGCGCCGAGGCCCCACCAGTCGCTGTAACGCCAGACGTCCATCCAGTGCCGGCCCCAGCGTTCGCCGTATTGCGGACTCGCCAGCAATCGATCGACGACCTTCTCATGAGCGCGATCTGCCGCTTGCGGCGTAGCACAGTCCTTCAGAAACTCAAGCTGCTCCTCCCTGGTCGGCGGCACCCCGATCAAATCGAGATACACGCGCCGCAGCCACACGCTGTGCTCGGCCGGCCCCTGCGGCGTCAGCCCGTGCTTTTCGTGCTCGGCGGCAAGGAACGCATCGATCGGATTACGCACCCAGCCCGCGTTCTTGACCTTCGGCACCTCGGGACGCACTGGCCCGCGAAACGCCCAGTGATCGCGCGGGTCGGCTTCCGGCTTCTCGTCTTTCGGACTGACGGCGCCTTGCTCGACCCAGCGCTGGATGATTGCGATCTGCGCCGGCTTGAGCGCCTCGCCGTCCGCCGGCGGCGGCATGCGGGGGAAGCCTCCGTCGCCGCGGATGTGCTTGAGGATCAAGTTGTCCGCGAGAATCGAGCCGTTGTCGCCGCCTTGCTTCATCAGCGCGACCGTGTCGAGCCGCAGGCTGCGCTTCTGGTGGATCGCCCCGTGGCACGTATAACAACTCGCGGCCAGGATCGGCTTGACGTCGCGCATGTAATCGACGGGCTGAGCCTGCGCGACGGCGGGCAGCAGGAGAATCAGGAGGGTCGTACGCGGGATGATCATCGTGATGCAGTCCGAGGAGAAAAAGTTCAGGCGGGATAATAGTTGAGAATTACCACGAAACGGGGTACAAGTCAACGAAATTGATTTCGTTTCGCCACTTGCCTTGGGCGAGCGCGAATCATTCATCTCACGCAAAGGCGCAAAGGCGCGAAGAAGACCGAATCATGACGTTGTGGAATTTGCTTTGCGCCTTTGCGCCTTTGCGTGAGATGAATTGAGTAAACGAGAATCGCACCCCCGGCCCCTCTCCCCCGAGTACAGGTGAAAGGGGAGAAAGTTCTCGATGCGTTACGTCGTTCTGATGTTCCTGTGCTCCATCGCCGTCATTGCGTACATTCAGCGCACCGGCATCAACGCGGTCAAAGGGCCGATCTGCGGCGACGTCGGCATCGACACGGAGGACTTCGGGGCACTCGGATCGGCACTGCTGTTCGGGTACGCCTTGATGCAGGTGCCGGCCGGCTGGCTGGCGGATCGGCTCGGCGGACGCAATGTGCTGGTGGTGCTGGCGGTCGTCTGGTCGCTGCTGACCGCGCTCCTGGGCTGGTGCGAGAATTTTCAGGTCATGCTCGGCTTGTGGTTCGTCATGGGCCTGGCGCTCGCGGGCATCTTTCCGTGTGCAGCAAAGTCGATCGGCGGCTGGTTCGATGACTCCGAAAAGGCGATGGCCTCCGGTCTGCTCGGCAGCTCGACGATGTTCGGACTCGCGGCGGCCAGCTTTCTGACCGTGCGGCTCGTCTCTCACGGCGGACTGTCCTGGCAGTGGACCTATGCCATATACGGCGGCGCCGGCGTGGTGTGGGCGATCGTTTACTTCCTGTTCATACCGGAACGCCAGTCGGCGCGGGCACGCGGCCCGACGATGCCGCTGGCCGACTGGCTTCGGCTGGCGGGGAGTATGCCATTATGGCTCCTGTGCGGGCAGCAGTTCTTTCGCGCGGGCGCCATGATCTTCTTCATCAACTGGTTCCCGCCGTTCCTGCAGGAGTCGCGCGGCTTCAGCGAGTACGACGCCGGCGTGAACGCGAGCCTGGTTGGGCTCGCCGCCATGACGGGCGGCATCCTGGGCGGGTTCT
>JACQFG010000065.1 GCA_016200155.1 Planctomycetota bacterium
GGAAAAGGTGAAGTGGATCGCCCTGATCGATGACAAGCTGCAAACGGCTGCAGTCGAGCGCGACAAGGCCGCGGTGGCCAGTGCCCAGGCCGAGCTGGGACGCGTCGGCAAGCTGCTCGAACACGCCATCCGCAAGGAGAAACGCGGCGACGACCTTCTCAACGTCAAACCGAAGCCGAAGTTTCCGTACATCTCGGCGGCCGAGCTGGACGTGTTGAAATACGAAGTGCTGACGCTGCGCGCTCAGGAGAAGGTCGCCCAGGCGGCGGTGAACCAGGCGCAAGCGAATTTGAAAAACGCCGAGGACCAGCTGCGGTACACGAAGATCCTGCCGCCCCAGGAGATCGATGCCGCCAAGGGGATCAAGGGAAGAGTGATCGATCGCAAGGTCGATGCGGGGCAGACGGTGGTCGGCGCGTTTAACGCGGTGGAGATGTTCACGATCGCGCTGGAGATGGACATTCACGTACACGTCTACGCGGCCGTCGATGAGGCTGACATCGGCGAGATCCGGCTCGCCAGCGAGCGGAAGGAAGGCGTGACCTTCACCGTGGACGCCCATCCGGATGTGTTATTTCCTGGGAAGGTACACGACATCCGCTTGAATTCGACGACGACGCAAAACGTGGTCACCTACCCGGTCATCATCGACGCGCCGAACGAAAAGCAGTTGCTGACGCCGGGCACGACCGCGAACATCACGTTCCAGCTCCGGGCCGCGAAGGATGTGCTGCGCGTGCCGGTCGCCGCCTTGCGTTTCACGCCGCCGAAGGAACAGGTGCGTCCGGAGGATCGCTATCGCCTCGAGGCGCTTTCAAGCAGCCGGACCGAGACCGGCGCCAAGCGGACGGCCGACGAGAAGGCGAAGACGGCCGCCGCCAAATCGGAACGCCATGTCTGGGTGCAGGACGGCAAGCTGTTGCGCGCGGTGCCGGTCACGCTGGGCCTGACCGAGCATCAATACGCCGAACTCCGCAAGGGAGACCTGCGCGAAGGCGACGTCGTCGTCACGGGCATCGAGGCCAACGTCACGCCGCGGTAACAATAACATCCACGAAGGGCCACCAAGAACACCAAGGGATTCAGGTCGAAAACTTGTCGCAACGTTGACGGTGTGCATTTGAGATGAACAGCGGATCGCCGAGTTTGAATCGCGGTATCGACTCAACTTCGTGATCTTCGTGGCCCTTCGTGGATGTTTTTTTTGTGGAGTAGGCGGATGAGCTTCATCGACCTCATTCTGATTTCCCTGCGCATGCTCGCCAAGAACAAGCTGCGCTCGCTCCTGACGATCCTCGGCATCATGATCGGCATCGCGGCCGTCAGCGCCAGCGGCCAGATCATTGCCGGCAACATCAACCATAGCCCCAAGGAAATGTTCGGCGTCGGGCCCGACTACCTCGCCGTCCGCAGCTGGCCCATGGAGTCCGGCACCTTCTTCACCGAACGCGATATGGCCACCATGAGCAAGTTCTGCGTGATCGGCCAAACCGTCGCCAACCAGCTCTTTCCCGGACAAAACCCAATCGGCAAGCAGGTGCGCGTCAAGAACATTCCTCTCGAGGTCAAGGGTGTCCTGTCGAAGAAAGGGGCGAACCTCTTTGGCCAGGACCAGGACGACATCGTCCTCATGCCGTACACCACCGTCCGCAAACGCATCGAGGGCTCGCCGTTCCCCAACGTCGGCTTCGCCCTCGTCTCCGCGAAGGACGAAAAGCTGACCAATCAGGCGGTGGAAGAAATTCGCGCACTCCTGAACGAGCGCCACCACATTGCCCCAGGCGACAAGTCCGACTTCGAAGTGCGCAACATGGCCGAGATCGAGAACGTCATGAACATGATCACCGGCGCCTTGACCGCGATGCTCTCCGCCATCGCCGCCATCTCGCTCGTCGTCGGCGGCGTCGGCATCATGAACATCATGCTCGTCTCCGTCACCGAACGCACTCGCGAGATCGGCATCCGCATGGCCCTCGGCGCCCGCCCGCGCGACATCCTCTGGCAGTTCCTCGTCGAATCCGCGGTCCTGTCCAGCATCGGCGGGCTTATCGGCATCCTGCTCGGCGTCGTCGCGTCCTTCGGCATCACCAGGCTGATCAACGTGATCCTGCCAAGCTCCAACTGGCCTTTCGTCGTGTCGATCCCGGCGGCGATCGTCGCGCTCTTGTTCGCGGCCGCGGTCGGGCTGTTCTTCGGGTACTATCCCGCGCGGCGTGCGAGCCGGCTCGATCCGATCGAGGCGCTGCGGTACGATTGAATTCGGGAGCGCCACGCTCTTGTATAATGACGCTGGCCAGCAAATGCTCGAAGTACATTCGAGGAAATGTCATGCAGATTCCCGTTCTCCTTCAATCTGAAAATGGCAACGGCTTTCGGGCCGAGATCATGGCCGGACAACTGTTGTCCGCGGAAGGCCCCACCGCTGAAGTCGCCATGAACAACCTGCGCGGCAAGATTCAAGAACAGCTCGACCGCGGCGCGCGCATCGTCAACCTGGAGATTGTGGAAACGCCTAACCCGTGGCTGCAATTGGTCGGCGTGTACAAGGACGATCCCTACCTCAACGATTACAAGCAAGCGATTGCCGACTACCGCCAGCAGGTCGATGAGGACCCGGATCGGCTATGAACTTGTTCGTCCTCGATACTGATATGCTTACCCTTCTTGAGGAAGCGCACCCCGTCGTTTCGAAGAAGGTTGGTGCCGTCCCTGCGGAAGAGCTGGCGGTTACGGTTGCGACCGTCGAAGAGAAGCTAACGGGATGGTACACGCTGATTCGCCGCGCCAAGAAACCCGAACAATTCATTCATGCATACCATCGCCTTGCCGGTGCAATCAATTTGCTCAAGCCGTTGCGCGTCCTCGAAGTCACCAACTCGGCGTTCGAGCGATATCAGAAATTGAAGTCGCAAAAGCTCGGCGTCGGCAAGATGGATCTGCTGATCGCCGCGATTACCCTGGATGCCGGCGGCACTCTGGCAACACGAAATCATGCCGATTTTTCAAAGGTTCCTGAACTGAAATGCGTGGATTGGTCGCGCGCATAGCTTCACCGCTTGACGAAATCGCGCGCCGTGGTATACCCGCCGCCTCACGAAAATATTAACGATGGCATTGATCGAACTGCGCAATCTGAGCAAGACGTATGACCTGGGCGAAGTCAAGGTCGAGGCGCTCAAGGACGTCGACCTGGATATCCCGGACGGCGAGTTCGTCGCGCTGATCGGGCCTTCGGGATCCGGGAAATCGACATTGATGAACACGATCGGCTGCCTGGACCGCCCGACCACCGGGAGTTACCGTCTTGCCGGCGAGGAGGTCGCGGGGCTGAATCAGGATCAACTGGCCCAGGTGCGCAACAAGCGGATCGGCTTCATCTTTCAGAACTTCAACCTGCTGGCACGAACCTCCGCTGTGGAAAACGTCGAGGTGCCGCTCTTGTACAATCCGAAGATGCCGAGGCGCGATCGCCGGCAGGTTGCGCTGAAGATGCTGGATCGCGTCGGCATGGCGGATCGCGTGCATCACGGGCCGAACCAGCTATCCGGCGGCCAGCAGCAGCGCGTCGCCATCGCGCGGGCCCTCGTCAATCAGCCGGCGATCCTCCTGTGCGACGAGCCGACCGGCAACCTCGACACGCGCACAAGCCGCGAGATCATGGCGTTGTTCCGCCATCTC
>JACQFG010000066.1 GCA_016200155.1 Planctomycetota bacterium
GAACGCTAAGCCGCAAGCGGGTGGGAGCCCGCATGTCCACTTTCGAGGGTTCGCTGACCGCGCCGCAGGGACGATTTGCGGTCGTCGCTTCCAAGTTCAATCATGAGATCGTCGCCAAGCTGGTCACCGGCGCGAAAGACGCGCTGCGCAAGTATCGCGTGGCCGACGACGCGATCGACCTGGTCATGGTCCCGGGCGCGTTCGAGCTGCCGATCGTTGCCCGGCGTCTGGCATCGTCGAAAAAATATGTTGCCGTGATCTGCCTGGGGGCCGTCATTCGCGGCGACACCGATCACTATGATTACGTCTGCAAAGCCGCCACCGACGGCATCCTGCAAGCGGGCCTGATGACCGGCGTACCCGTGTTGTTCGGCGTGCTGACTTGCGAGAACGAGCAGCAAGCGCTCGACCGATGCGGTGGCAAGGAAGGCAACAAGGGCTTCGATGTCGCCGCCGCTGCGGTCGAGATGGTGAATTTGCTCAGACAGTTGCCATGATCGCAATATGCACTTCCGATTTGTTCTCGTCCTCACGTCAATTCCTCGCTAACATGATTGCAGACCGCCCGTCGTGAAGGACAGCGCATGACCCGTCGATCGCGTGGCCGAGAAGTCGCCTTGCAGTTGCTCTATCAGCGCGAGCACAACCCGAAGATCGACCGCGCCGAGCTGGAGCGCTTTGCCGGCGAACGCTTGCGCGAAGAATCGATTCGCAAGTTCTGCCTGTTCCTGTTCGACGGCGTCGTCGAAAAGCTCGCCGAGATTGATGCGAAGATCGCCGCCGCTGCCGAGAACTGGCGCATCCCGCGCATGCCGCCGGTCGATCGCAACATCCTGCGGCTCGGCGCCTACGAGCTGCTGTTCATGCAGGACACGCCGGCCGCCGTCGCCTTCGATGAAGCGATCGAGCTGGCGCGGCGCTACGGCAGCGGCGATTCCTCGGCGTTCGTCAACGGCGTCCTCGACCGCCTGCGCCGCGAGTCCGCGCCTCCGCCTCAAGATGTAACCGACGAAATTACTTGATACCCTTTCGGAGACCTTCATGAAACGCTGCATCTGGCTGCTCTCCCTTGGCGTCCTGCTCACCTTCTCGGCGGTCCAGGCCGGCGACGAGAAGCCGTTCTTCAACGGCAAGGACCTCGCCGGCTTCGAAGGCTTGCTCGATCAGTTCTGGTCGGTCAAGGACGGCGCCATCGTCGGCTCCACGGCGCCCAAGGGCATCAACTTCAACACCTTCCTGTGCAGCAAGAAGAAGTTCAAAGACTTCGAGATGCAGTTCGAGGTCAAGCTGACCAAGTCGGGCAACAGCGGCATCCAAATCCGCAGCCACATCCACAACCAGGAAAAGTTCGCCGTCACCGGCCCGCAGTGCGACATGGGCGGTCCCTACTGGGGCAGCCTCTACGGCGAAAATTTCGGCGCCATGATGAAGGCGGCCGATGCCAAGGTCGTCAAAGCCGTGCTCAAGGAAGGCGAGTTCAACAGCTACTACATCAAGTGCGTCGGCAAGCACGTCACCATCAAGCTCAACGGCGAAACAACGGTCGATCACGGCAAGGGACGCAAGGAACTCCCCGACGAGGGCATCATCGCGTTCCAGATCCACGGCGGCGCTTCGATGGATGTGACTTTCAAGAACATCAAGTTCAAGGAGATCAAGTAGACCATTCTCTTCGTTTGGCGCCCGCGCCGCCGCGCGGGATACCGCGGGCGCTAAACGAGGAACTCAACGCTGCGATTTCTTTCGGCGTCGTGGTTTCTTCTGCGGCGCCATGGTCGGCTGGCCCTTCAACTGGGCGATGCGGTCGCGCAACTCGGCTGCCCGCTCGAACTCCAGGTTGCCGGCGGCTGCCAGCATCTCCGCGTGCAACTCTTCGAGAAACTCCTCAGTCACGTAGTCCTCGCCCGCCTTGCCCGCGACTTCGAGCGTCAGTTTGTGAGCCTCGACTTCGCCCTCGATGCCGCGATCGATTGCCGAGCGGACCGATTGCGGCGTGATGCCGTGCTCGGCGTTGTACGCAATTTGCAAATCGCGGCGGCGGTTCGTCTCGTTGATCGCTTTCTGCATCGAGTCGGTCATCTTGTCGGCATAGAGGATCACCTCCGCATTGACGTTGCGCGCCGCCCGGCCGATGGTCTGGATCAACGAGCGTTCGCTGCGCAGGAAGCCCTCCTTGTCCGCATCGAGGATCGCCACCAGCGACACCTCCGGCAAATCGAGGCCTTCCCTCAAGAGGTTGACGCCGACCAGCACGTCGAACGCGCCTTCGCGCAGCTCGCGCAGGATCGCCATGCGTTCGATCGCGTCCAGCTCGGAGTGCAGCCACTTGCAGCGCAGGCCTGAGTCGCGAAGATATGCCGTCAAATCCTCCGCGAGACGTTTCGTCAACACGGTGACGAGCGTACGTTCCTTCTTGTCGACGCGTTTCTTGATCTCGATGAGCAGATCCGGAACCTGACCGCGCGCCGGCTTGACGTGCAGCACCGGATCGACGAGGCCCGTCGGGCGGATCACCTGCTCGACGAACTCGCCGCCGGACATCTCCAGCTCGTAGTCCGCTGGCGTCGCCGACATGTACAGCACCTGATGGATGCGTTGCTCCCATTCGTCGAAACGCAAGGGCCGATTGTCGAGGGCGCTCGGCAAGCGGAAGCCGTGCTCGACCAGCGTCGACTTGCGGCTGTAGTCGCCGGCAAACATCGCGCGCACCTGCGGTACGGAGGCGTGCGATTCGTCGATGATGAGCAGGAAGTCTTTCGGGAAAAAATCGATCAGCGTATAGGGCGGCTCGCCGGGGGCCTTGCCGGTGAACCAGCGTGAATAATTCTCGATGCCGGGACAGTGCCCGACTTCGAGCAGCATCTCCATGTCGAAGCGCGTGCGCGCCTGCAGACGCTGGGCCTCGAGCAGCTTGCCTTGCTCGCGGAAGACGGCGAGGCGATCATTCAGCTCCTGCTCGATGCCGACCACGGCGGCGCGAATGCGCTCCTCCGGCGTGACGAAATGCTTGGCGGGGAAGATGTGCAGTTCGTCGAGCACCTTCGCGGTCGCGCCGGTGGTCGGGTTGATGATGGCGAGGGCGTCGATCTCGTCGCCGAACAGCTCGATACGCAACGCGAACTCTTCATACGCCGGCCAAAGCTCGATGACGTCGCCGCGCACGCGAAATCGGCCGCGCTCGAAGGCGGTGTCGTTGCGTGCATACTGAATATCGACGAGGCGATAGAGCAGGTTGTCGCGCTCGATCGTGTCGCCCTTCTTGAGATAGATCATCATCCGCTTGTAGTCGGCCGGCGCTCCCAGGCCGTAGATGCACGACACGCTGGCGACGACGATGACATCATCTCGGCTGACGAGAGCACTGGTCGCGGCCAGGCGGAGGCGATCGATGTTCTCGTTGATGCTCGAATCTTTTTCTATGTAGATATCGCGCTGCGGGATGTATG
>JACQFG010000067.1:0-4189 GCA_016200155.1 Planctomycetota bacterium
AGTCGTGCTGATCGAGCAAGTGCCGGTGCAGTTCGTCGAGGCGGCGGAATTCGCTTGCTGACTTCTTGCCCGCTCATGATGCGATTCGTCCTTATTCAATTTGCGGTCCAAGGAGGAGCCTCATGATGGTACGGCGAAACATCCTCAGATTGACGGTGATGGCAATTGGCTTGGCCGCATTGCATTCGGTGAGCAAGGCCGGCGACGATGCCAAGAAGGAACTGCAAGGCACTTGGATTGCCCGGTCGGTACAACGCGACGGAAAGACTTTCACGAACGAAGAAGCCACGAATTTTCGTTTTATGTTTCATGGCGACAAACTGATCATTCGCGGCAATTCTCCGCAAGAGCCCGACAAAGAAACGGAGTGCTCCTATCGAATCGATGCGAAACAGGCTCCCAAGCATCTGGAATTCACGCCGGCGAACACAAAGAAAGCAATCTTGGGCATTTATGAGGTCAAAGGGGACGAGTTGAGAATTTGTGTGCTGCACCAGGACAGTACGGAAGGCCGGCCAACGTCTTTTGCCACCAAGGAAGGGTCCAAGTTGTTTTTAATTGTTCTGAAGAAACAATGACGCGGGAGACTTGCCATGAACGGAGGACACGCACTTGCACTGCTCATTCTGTTCGCATTCGTCAGCTTCGCTCACGCCCAGGACGACTACAAACTCGGCCCCGATTCGCTCAAGCAAGACGGCGTTCCCGAAGGCAAGGTCACACAGATGCCTCCGTGGAAGAGCGACATCTTCCCCGGCACCGTGCGCGACTGGTGGGTCTACGTTCCCGCGCAGTACGACGACAAGAAGCCCGCTTGCGTCATGATCTTTCAGGACGGCGTCTGGTATCGCGATCCGAAGGGCTCTTTCCGCGTGCCGACCGTGTTCGACAATCTCATCCACAAAAAGGAAATGCCGGTCACCATCGGCATCTTTCTCAACCCTGGCGTCGTGCCCGGCAGCGACAAGACGAAGAAGCCGCGCAATAACCGCAGCTTCGAATACGATCGGCTCTCCGATCAATATGCCGTCTTTCTCGAAAAGGAAATTCTGCCCGAAGTCGGCAAGAAGTACAACCTGCGCCACGTTGCGCTTGCGAGTTTTACACACACGCCCACTCCCCGACACCCCAGCGCGGAACCGGCGACGTGCAATATTCGACAGTCCGCGCGATAATGCAGGTGCGGTTTGCAGCGAAAGGGAGCAATTTTCCGATTCTGCCGGCTGTCGTTCCGCGGGCCCGTTTACGATCGTCCAGCCGAGCCCAGCGCAAGTCGCGCTTGAAGAGCGGGTTACGCCGATCGGTTTGTTTTTCAGCGCTTTGGCATCTCGATTGCTTTTACCTCCCCCGGCGTGAGAAGCCGGTAGCGAGTCCCGGCCTCTGGCGTCACGAGCCTGAACCTGCCGAATTACTCCTACCCCGGTACGCACGGGGCGAAGCGGGAAGCGAGTCCCCGCAACGCTCAGTGCAACCATCTCCAAAACCTTCAAGAGCAAGCAACTTTACGAGCCACCCTTCTTGAAACCCGGCAGGGGTCAGGCTCTTTTTTTCTTGGTCCGTCGTCCGTGGTCAGTCGTTAAGCTGTTCGCGGTCCCCGGGGGGGTAGGCCACGGACCACTGATCACGGACCACGGGCCAGGCGCCCCCCGCAATCGCGGGAATGAAATGCACTTCACTATTTTCTTGCACCACTTCGGATAGACCGCCGCGCGCGATCTGGGTATCGATGACGACGGCGAGGCCCGGTCGGATGTCGGGGCCGTCGCAGAGGCGCGCCTTGATGCCGGGGAATTTCGCCTCGAGGGCATCGATGAGTTCGCCGAGGGTGGCGCCGGGGACCTGGATGGATTCACTCTGATTCGTGAACGATCGCAGGAGGGCAGGGATCCAGACCGTGGCCATGGAATAGTCTCAGGAGTCAAGTTTCGTGGCCACAAGCTGCCAGCTTGTGAGCCGGGAGCAAAAGCTGGCAAGCTGGCAGCTTGCCGCTACGGTCCTATGCGTCTCGCTAGTTTTGTGGCCGCGCTCCGAGCCAGACGAGCGCCGCTCCTACCGTCGCTCCGCCGAGGCCGGCGGCGAGCCATTCCCAGGGGACGGCTTCGGGGTTGACGCCGAGCAGGACGGAGTTGTGGCAGATGTGGAGGATCATGCCGGGCCACAAGCTGCCGGTGTGCCAGCAGACGGTGCTGAGGACGAGGCCCAGGAGCGTGCTCGGGACAAGCCGGACCAGGCCGAGTTCGGAGCCGAGGATCACGTGGGTGACGCCGAAGAGGACGCCGCTGACGCCGATGGTGACGATGGCGCCGCAGCGAGCCTTGAGAGCGTTGAAGAGCAAGCCGCGAAAGAAGAGTTCCTCGACGACGGCCGGCACGATGCCGACGGCGAGCACGCCCCAGCCGATCGCGGTCCGCGTTTCGCGCACCCGCTCCAGCACCGCGGCAAAGCGCTCGCGGTATTGATTCATGTCGACGATCCATTCGAGCAGCCGCAATTCGATGGTCCACAGGGAAGCGCCGAGCAATAGCGCGCCGAGGACGGCAAATGGTCGCGGCGCCGTCAGTCCCAGGCCGCTGCCCAGCTCGACTCGGCCCAGGTAGACGAACACGGCCGGCAGCATTGCGAACAGGACGAGATAGAGGCCGAGTTCCAAAAGGACGCCGGTAACCGGGCCGGGCATGCCGAAGCTGCGCATGAGCGCCACCAGGGCGAACTGGATCGGCATCATCAAGGCCAGGCACCACAGCATCGCGGGCAGCGATGCGGCCGGCTGGGGTTCGTCGGGCCGGCGCAGCATGTCGGCCCAGCTCGATTGCTCACTGTAGAGCACGCTCTCAGCCCCGAAGACGCGCGCCGCCAGGCTCAAGGCCGCCAGGGCGTACAGCAGCGTGGTCACGATCACGATCGTCCCGGTCAGCGGCGCAACACCGCCTTCGAACAGATCACGAGCCATCAGCACGATGTTCACCAGCGGCAGCGACGCCAGCGTGTGATCGAGCACCAGGCCCGGCATCATCGCCATGATCCCCGGCGCCAGCGACACCAGCATCAGCGGAATCAGATACGCCTGCGCCTCCTTGAAGCTGCGGGCGAAGCTCGTCAAGCACAGGAGCACCGCCGAATAGAACGCGGCGAACAAAAGCAGCAAGGCGAACACCTGCATCACCAGCGTGAACGACAGTTCCTGGATGCTCGGCAGCAACGCCGACACCCCGGACCAGCGCACGGTGATCGTCATGCACACGAGATTGACGATGGCGTTGAGCACGGCGACCGTCACGACGGACAGGTATTTCGCGGTGAGCAGCTCGAAACGCGGCACCGGGGCGGCGACGAGGATCTCCAGGGTGCCGCGTTCGCGTTCGCCGGCGGTCAGGTCGATGGCCGGGTAGACCGCGCCGGTTATGGTCATGAGGATGAGCACGAGCGGCACCAGCGCTGAGAGGGACAGCAGGTTGTCGCCGCTGGTTGCCGACAGGATCACCCGTTCCGTGCTCAGCACCGTGATGTGCGGTCCCGCGACCGGGACGTTGAAGCGTGCCTTGAGGTTTTCCTCGTTGGCAGCGGCGAGCAGGCGTTCGACCAGCGCGATCGCCTCGCGTCCCGTGGTCGAGTTCGACACGAAGATGAGCTGGCAGGGCAGGGCTCGGTCGATCGGCGTCGGCTTGCGCGGGTGGGCGGTGTAATCGACGTTGGGGATCACGACGATCAAGTCGAGGTCGCCGTTGTAGAGCAACGCCTTCATGTGTTCGAGGGCCTCGGCATGCTGGGCGGGCGTCGTCGGTTGCTGGCCTGTCGGGCCCTGCAAATCGATGTCGGGCCAGGCATCGGGCTTGTCCTTTTCCGCTGGCGGTCGTCTCTGCAGCAGCGTCTTGCGGCCGAGATCGAGGCGGTCGTTGAAGATCGCCGCCTCGACGCTGGTCAGGATGCCGATCTGATATTTCGGGGTCTCCTTCGTGGCCGTCTTGCTGGCGAGCGCGAACTGCAGGAACAGGACGCTCATGAGCGGATAGAGCAGCACCGGCATGGCGACCAGCGTGATGATGGTGCGGCGATCGCGCAGGATTTCACGCAGCTCCTTGCGCGCAAGGCGCAGGACGCGGCCGAGGGCCCAGACCTGAGTGGTTGGTTGCGGTTCGTTCATAGTTTCGTTGTGCCGCTTGCGGCTTAGCGTTCGCATGGCGCCATGCGA
>JACQFG010000067.1:4220-5834 GCA_016200155.1 Planctomycetota bacterium
GTGCCGCTTGCGGCTTAGCGTTCGCATGGCGCCATGCGAACGCTAAGCCGCAAGCGGCAATCAGGGGTACTCGGTACTCAGGGCCGGGCCGACCTTCGAGAGCTTCAAAAACATATCGATCAAGTTCTGACAGCCGGTGCGTTCGCGCAATTCGGCGAGCGTGCCTTCGCTGACGAGCCGGCCCAGGTGCATGAGGCCGAAGCGGGTACACAGGCGTTCGGCGTCGTCGAGGTGGTGCGTCGTGAGGATGACGGCCTTGCCCTCGCGGCGCAGCAGTTCGATGTACTCGATGATGACCTGGCTGGCGAGGACGTCGAGGCCAAGCGTCGGCTCGTCGAGGAGCATGACCGGGGGCCGGTGGATGAGGGCCCGGGCGAGGTTGACGCGCTGGCGTTGGCCGGTGCTGAGATTGACGCAGCGCCGATCGAGGATGTCGGTAAGGCCGAGCAGTTGCGTCAGGCGGCGGAGTTCGTTTTGAGCCTGGGGATCAGGGACGGCGTAGAGGTCGGCGAAGAAGAGGAGCATTTCGCGAACGGTCAGGCCGGGGTAGAGGCCGGCGTTGGCGGCGACCAGGCCGACGCGGCGTTTGACCTCGTCGGGATGCCGGCTGGAGGTGAAGCCGGCGATGGACGCCTGTCCGCTGGTCGGTTGCAGGAGGCCCAGGAGCATGCGGAGGGTGGTGGTCTTGCCGGCGCCGTTGGGTCCGAGCAGGCCGTAGACCTCGCCCGGCTGGACGGCGAAGGTGAGCCGATCGACCGCCAGGAGGCTGCCGCCGCCGGGAAGCGGGAATCGCTTGGTGAGGTCGTGGACGGAGATCATGGGATGATTGTATGCGAATGAGTGCGAGCCCGCAGCGCAAGCAAGGGCGGCCCTTGCTTGCGCTGCGGGCTCGTAAGCTTGCCCAGCTGGGGTTGCGGGGCAATCTTCGGTCAAATCGAGTGGAATGAGGCTAACGGGACTCACGCCGGAGCGTTGTACCGTTAGGCGAAGTGGGGAGAGTGATTACGAGTTGTTAAGAACCGAAACGTCGGGCAGGTTGGCGGGTTACAGGTTGAGGCCGATGCGGTGGTCGGCGGGGTCGGATTCACGGGAAAGTCGGGCAGGCGGAACAACGTTCCCAGCAGGTTGCATCGACAAAGCGAGATTGTTGGGTCCAATCCGCACAAGTCATGCAAGCGCCGATAGTTCTGTCCGGGGCGGTTCGAAATAGCATGGAATATTGTTCCTATTTTGCCGATCTCGCCGATACAATAAATCTTTTGCGGTCTATTTGATCGGAACTTATTCGCAATCATTCGAAGCCTGAGAATGGGCCCAGGAGGCAGTACCGATGGGGTTCAAGTCATTCGTGGATTTCTTCGCTCGGCCGTGGCGAAAACAGCGGCCCAATCGGCGCAAAGCCAAGCCGGACCGCACGGCGCGGCTGCTGGTCGAGATGCTGGAGCGGCGCGACCTGCTGGCTGCCCCGAGCATCGTGGCGGCGGGCGTTCTGCCTTTGGACGGCAGCACCGTCAGCTCCGGATCGCCCACCATTCGCGTGCAATTCTCGGAGCCGATGACTGCCTCGGTGCTCACGCCGAGCAACTACGTCCTGTTGGGCTCGTCGGGCAACAC
>JACQFG010000078.1 GCA_016200155.1 Planctomycetota bacterium
GAACGCGGCTACGACACTGCTCAGGGACTTATGAAATGGCCATCTAGCTTGCGCTGCGGGCTTGTGAAGTTCGTTCTACGGCGTCACGTTGAAGGTTGCCGCGCGCGTTCCCAGGCGGTCCGGACCGGCCGCGTTCAGGACGCCGAGTGCAGTGCGCGACGAGAACACATTCCACGCCATCTCGAAGTTGAAGAACGTCTGGCCCATGTACCGCGCCAGCGCCTCGGCCGGCTTTTCCTGCAGGACCAGCACGTCGCCGGGCCGGATCACGATGCGTTCCTGCGGATAGCGCATGGCCGCACGCAGGTCGACGGCGATCGGCACCTGGCCGCGCCCCGGAATGCGGCGCACGACGATCAGCAAGCTTGGCGACGGATTGCCCAGGCCCGGAGCGATCAGCGTGCCCGACAGGTTGCTGCCGCCGAAAGCGCCGTTGTAAAGCGGCCCGCGCACCATCGTGATCGCTTCGAGCACGTCCAGGTCGTGATCGCGCGGCAGCATGTGCTTGCCCGGCGGCAACAGGCCGGCCGTGAAGAACACCTGCTCGTCACGCGCCTCCAGGAAGACCACGTCCCCCGTCCGCAGCACCACGTCGTCCTTGCCGAACGGCATCGGCGATCCGAACGGCTGCCGCAGCGGAATGCGCAGCGTCTCGCCGACGGCCGTGGCGGGTTTCGCCTTGCCGACCTGAGGTTTGTTCATGCTGTCGCGATGGATGATGACTTCGTTGTAGGCGTCGAGATCGGGCAAGCCGCCGGTGCGCGCCAGGGCGTGCAGCACGTCGTTCTGGTACGCGGGCAATTCGACGACGTGGCCGGTGTTGCGTTTGCTCGTCGGCACCGGGCCGTCCTGGCCTGCCTGGAAGCCTGTCGCTTCCTGGCGGAACACCAGCACGCGGAACTGGCGCGGATGCACCAGCGTAACGATGAGCTTTTCGCGCGGCCCCTGTTCGAGCTGCAAGGTCTCATAGTGCTTCTTGATGGCTGCACGGGCGCCTTCGATGGTCAAGCCCTTGACCGAAAGCGGCGGAACGCCCGGAAGCGTAATCTTGCCGTCCTCTTGCACGGTGATCGGATGCCCCCACCCCGGCGGCAGGCGATTCTGCTCCCGGCCCTGCAACGAGGGCGCGCCGGGAGCAGGCGGCGAAACCTGATCCGAAATGAAGTCGCGCGCCGAGATGCCGATCACGTCGCCCGCATCGAGCAGGTAGGCGTCGGCCGGCGCTTGCTGCAGCGCCGTCAGCGGGATCGTTTGATAGTCGCACCTCGACGGACCGAGCAGCTCCGGCGGCAACAAGCGCACCGGGATGCCGTCCGCGACCGGGTTCGTCAACGCCGTGCAGCCGCCGGACAGGGCGCACGCCAGCATCAGCCCGGCGATCGGCAACCAGCGCACGCTTTGTTTGAGTCTTGCCATGTCAATCCTTCGCCTCCGCCGGCGTGACTGAGGTGATGCGGATTCTCGTCGGCACGTATGGATTTTCCCGCGGCGCCGGCGCGACCTGGATCCCGGTGATGCGAGCCTTCAGCGTCGTTGCCGCCTCGTCTGGCGCAGCCTGGATCTGCGTGATCTTCAAGCGCATCGGCGGCTCCAGTGCCGGCGGCGCGATCGGCTCGCGCGCAATCGGCACGTCGCCCATCGGCATCGGCGCGGGCTCCACGACTTCCGGCGCCGGCGCTTGGAATCCCAGTTTCAACTCACTGGGCTCGGATGCCTCGCTGGGCTCCAATGGCTGGAAGCGCGGCAGCGTCGTCAGGATCGGGCTCATCGTTGCCTTGGGCTGGTCCGATTTCTTGGACTGCGCGTGCAGCATCGGCTCCTCGTTCGACGCGTCGGAAGCAAAACCCGACGGGCCCGTGACCCACCGGCGCGCGCCCGTCTCTTTTGCCACGTGCGCGCCGTGCCGATATCCCGCGAACCAGTTCTCGATCGCCAGGAAACCTTGCGGATTCTGATAACGCAAATGGCGATACCGCAGCGGCGCTATCAAGGGAGGTTCGCCGTCGCCGCCGCGGAAGACGTAATCGGCATACCCGTCCTTAAAGCCGCTGGCGTAGTCGTCGGAGCGATTGCAATAAGTTTGGGTGCCGGAAATCTGACGCCACGCCTCGTCGGCCCAGCGGCGGTTGCGGGCATTCTCGCGATGCGTCTCGATCGGTGTCGTGACGGCCAGGCACAGATTGCGATGGGCGTCCTGGATGAGCGCGCAGCCCGGGCACAGAATGCTCACGCCGAGCAGCGCCAATGTGTGCAAGCGCCTCATGCAGAGTGCCCTTTGCCATCCGGAGCGTTAGCCGGCACGGGCCGAGTTCGACGGACGACCCGATTTGCCAGCTTTTCGCAGTTGTCGGAAATACGCAGATTGAGGGGGAGGAGATACCTGCAATCGAAAATTTTGTCAAGTGCGACATCCCGTCATTTGGAACAAACGGGTGTGCCTGCGGAATCCGGCTGCAGTGCCTGCCTCGACGGGTGGGGGTGTGTGCATTACTTGCAGGCGCTAGGCAACTCATTTTGACAAGGGTGTGCATGGTCGTGCGTGTGTGCAAAACTTGCAGGCGCAAGGCAACTCATTTTGACAAGGGTGTGCATGGTCGTGCGTGTGTGCAAAACTTGCAGGCGCAAGGCAACTCATTTTGGTGACCGACGCGGTCGACGATGACGCCGCCGGCCTCGGCGGGGGGGAGGCCGCCGGAATAGATGTTGGAGATCACGGTGTATTCGAAGCGAATCGCCGGGTTGCCACTGAACCGCGCCGCGTCTTGTTGTGCGGCGTCGTCGAGCCGATAGACGAGGTATGCCGACAGGCTGCGCGACGCGAGGGCATCGCCGCCGGGGCGTTCGCCGATCAGGTAGACGACGACATCGCATTGCAGCCGATCTGCGAGCGGCTCGGCGAGCTTGACGCGGCCATAGCGAGCGATGATCGGCTGCCCCGTCGTGTAGCCGTGCCCCGCGAAGCCGTCCATCAGCACCGGCAGCAGGTCGCGCAGGTTGTGATGCACCGCTTCGGCGCTCAGGCCGTCCGAGACGACGATCTGCACCTGGCGATTCTCGGCAACCAGCCACGCACGGCTCTGGGCCGACAGCCGGGCGCCGAGATTGGGCGAGCCGAGATGGGCGTCCTTGCTGCTGGCCTCGGTCGTCACGACGCGGAACGGCGCGAGCTGCTGAAGTTCGTCGATGCGCAGCTCCGCGTGAATCGCTGCGCGGCCGACGCCCTGGTTCAGTCGCGTCAGGCGCGCCACGTCATTGGCAGGGCGCGGGCCGGCGCTGGCGGTGCCGTACAGCGCCGGAGTGGCGGCCAGCAGGTCCTGATACTCGGCGTCCGATTCGCAGAACTGCCGCGGGTCGCCCCAGCGCGGGCCGCGCGCCACGTTGCCCTGTGCGTCCAGCGCGAAGATGCCGCGCGCCAGGCCCCACTCGAGGAACGCCGGCGCGGGCCGACGTCCGTGCACCTCGCGCAGCGTCTGGTCGTCGTGGGCGCTGGTGTCGAAATAGGCCAGCATGCGATCGGTGTTGAGGCCGACGTCCATGAAATAATTCGCTCCCGCTGCCGTGACAAGCTGCGTCGCGATCTGCTGGCCTTCCAGCGTGATGTTCGAGTGCAGGGTGTAGCAGGGGGCCATTCCCATGGGCAGCCCGAGCAGCTTGCCCATGAAGTGATCCTGCAGGTTCGCGACGATCATCTCGTAACTGTCGAGATGCGTCTCCGGCCCGATGAACCCGGTGACGTTGTTGACCATGAACGGATCGTAACGCCGGGCCAGGCCGTAGCAGAGCGCCTCGGTCGTCGCCATGTCGATGCCGTTGTGCGTGCCGTAGCTGAACTCGCTCCCCTGGCCCGTCTCGAAATACATGAATTGCTCGGTAACGTCCTTGAGCGGCCCCTTCTCGGCCATCGTGTGATAGCCGCGATCGAGCAGATCGACGGTGATGTCGAATTCGTTGTTGGTCTTGTCGGTTCCGGCGAGACTCTGGAAAAGGATTTCGACCGGAACGCCGTTTTCGAGGCAGGCGAGCTGCGTCTTGATGTGGGCGAGGACGCAGATCTGCGTCGGAGCGCCGGTGCGTCGGCGCAGCTTGTCGATGTGGCGCAGAATGCGGGAGATGTTGTCCACGGTGTCGACGGCCGGGTTGACGCCGATGAGGGCATCGCCGCCGCCGAGCGCCAGGCTCCAGTAGATGAGCAGCGTGATGCCGCGCAGATCGTCGGTCGGATGGTTCGGCTGGCAGCGCGAGGCGAGCGTGCCGGGAATGCCGAGCGGCGTGCGGGCCTTCGTCGGCTTGCTGATTTTTCGGGCGATGAAGATCAGCTCGTGAACATCGCACAACTTCGCCAGTGCGGCAGCCATCACGCCGGTCAGTCCGCGGCCGAGACGCTGAACCTCGAACCCGTCGGCATTCAGTAAACGATCCTTCAACTGGCCAAGCGTCATGTCGGCGACGTCCGCAAACGCCTGGCGGTCGATGTCGTAGTTGACGATCATCACGGAATCGATTTTGCCGGCGTTGTCGGTGAGCGGATGATCGTAAAGGTGCTGCAATGTCAGGCCCGACAAGATCGCGCGGGCGACCTCGCGCTCCGTCTCGTTCGCCGTCGACAGCCCGGCATTCCGATCGCCGGCCTTGCTGCAATCGGCCGCGCCGAGCAACCGCTTCAAGCCGTCAAAGCGGAAGTCGTGATCGAAGCAGCGGCGCGTGTAAACCTGATCGGGCCTTGGCTCGGGAACGACGATGTCGATCAGCGGCGTGAGAGTTTTCACGGCGTCTCTCCAGCGGGACGGAAGCCATGGAACGATACCGGCACGACCTGATCGCGCAGTGTGCCGATCTGCACGTACTGGGCATCGCGCGCCGGCACTTCATCGATGACGAGCACCTTGAGTGGCAGCTTTCCCCAGCAGGTCACATACTGCCCCAGTACCTTGCCCAGGTTTTCTTCAACTAACAATACCAGCGGATGCGTCGCCGGGAAAGCGATTTGCTGCAGAATCCGAGCGATCCGTCGTCCGAACTCAGCGACGACTACGGCCTCTTTGCTGCCGATGCGAATCTGCACGCAGCCGCCACGGCTGCTTTGCTGGATCAGCAGGAGCACATCGTGAATGTGCGCGTCGCTGGACTGAGCGGTAAGCGCTCCCAGGATCGGCATGTCGGCGAGCGGCAAGAGGTGCGGTGAGCCGAGGAACAGCGTGCTGCCGGACACCTCGGTCGCGTGCCGCAACAGTCCGTACACGGTAGCGCGGCCGCCGGAGCCGGGGCGAAAGCGGCGCAGTGACTCGGCCCACACCGGCGCCGCCGCGATGCGCTGGGCCAGATCGATGCCGAGATCGCCGTAGTGCGTCGTCGCCGGCCACGGTTCGCCCTGCAGATGACGGTAGATCAGCTCGCCGACGCCCCCGGAGAATGTAACGGCGCTGTCGAGAATATCCATCGCCATGTCGAACCGCACTTGCTCCAGGCGCTGGACGGCAGGGATTTCCAGGAGTGTGCGATCGCCGCTGCAGACCGCTTCGAGCAATCGGACGTTGAGCGTGAGGAACGCGTCCACGTCGGCGGCGCTGAGATCGTCGCCGGGCCCTTTGCCGATGCCCAGATGGACGAAGAGTTCCCGCGCATACGTTGACAGCTTCACGATGCGATACGTGCCTGGCACAACCTGGACGTGGCGAGCGCCGACGAACAGACAGCCGGTGCGCGACACCTGGCGATCGCGGCCCAGAGCGATGTTGGTCGTGCCGCCGCCGATGTCGAGATTGAGGACGAATGCTTCGGGATGCCGGCGCGACAAGTCGGCACAGCTTCCCATGAACGCGAGCCAGGATTCGAGACACGGATCGTCCGCCGTCGCGATCAGGGCGTCGCCGAGCCGGCTGCGGATCAGCCGCACGAGCGCCGCGGCGTTGTCCTTCTGGGCGGTGAGTCCGGTCAGCAACGCGCCGCCGCCGAACAGTTCGCGCGCCTGCACTTTGCCGGCGCGAAGCCAGCCATCGAGGAGACGTTCAACGGCCTCCACATCCAGGCGGTCATTCGCATCGATCGGCGTGAACACCATCTCGGAGCGGAAGATCTCTTCCTGCTCGTCGAGATCGACGCGCCCGGTCGCCGTGCGGCGCAACAGCGCGGCGGCGATCACCGCGCTGCTGGTGGTCGTGCCAAAGTCGAGGCCGATCAGTTTGACGAGTTCCGGCATGAAAGGAATACATCCACGAAGGGCCACGAAGATCACGAAGGGGTTAACCCGGAAATTTAACCACGGATTGCACGGATGGGCACGGATAGGAATTCAATGGAGAGAATTAGCCTTCCGCTAAGTGAAAACGCCCTGTCGAATCCAATATTTGGGCCCGCTAGACTTAACTCCTTGTGTTTCTGACCTATCCGTGTTATCCGTGAAATCCGTGGTTTTTTGTCCCCTTCGTGTTCTTCGTGGCCCTTCGTGGATTAATTTGCGGACTTCGGCGTCGGCAATGACTTCCAGTCGAGCTTGCGATACTCCTTGGCGAACTCGGTGATCTCGATCGCCTGGTTCACTTCGACGTCGCGGAAGGTCTGCTTCGCGCCGCTGGTCGGCCAGGTGATTTCGAGAATCGCGACCTTGTCGGCTTTGGCCAGGCCGAGCGTTTGCTGGAGCGGGTTGGCGCCGAAGGTGCTTCCGGAGCTGACGTGGCGATGGACGGTGAGCGGCTCCTTGCCGGCGGTGACGGCCATGATGCGAGCGCCGATCGCGGGGCGGTTAGTCTTCTTCGAGAACAGCTTGGTGTCGGAGGTCGCGCTGCCGACGAGCTTGACGGTGAGCCAGTTGTTGCCCTGGCCGGGGTTTTGAAAGAGAACGTTGTGATAGCGATCGCCGTCGGTGGCGCCGCCGGTCTCGATGAAGATGTCGATGTTGCCCGTGCGGCGCCAATCGCCGCAGGCGACGCCGTGGCCCTTTTGCAGATGGCCGGTGCGCGAGGAGGCGGTGATATCGGCGAAGCGTTTGCCGGCGACGTTCTTGAACATGCGATTGGGAACCAAGGTCGCGAGGTTGGGCTCACCGGTGCCGAGATAAAAATCGAGATAGCCGTCGTTGTCGAAATCGCCGAAGTTGCTGCCCATGGTGGCGTAGACTTTGTCGAGACCGGCCTCCTTCGTGACATCCTCGAATTTCTTGCCTTGCACGTTGCGATAGAGCTTGCTGGTCTTGTTGGTGTGCGGCTTGCCCTGGAGGCCGAGGACGACGTCGCCGAGAGTGCGGGCGTAGCTGGTGGCGAAGATGTCGAGGTAGCCGTCGTTGTCGAAATCGAAGGCCCAGCAGGAGAAGCCGAAGTGCGGTCCATCGATGCCCATATCGCGCGTGACGTCGGTGAAGGTGCCGTTGCCGTTGTTGTGAAAGAGGTGGGCGGAGCGCGGCGCCTGAGTGTGGGGATCGGGGAAGTAGTTCAGGAACAGATCGGGAAAGCCGTCGTTGTCGAAGTCGATCCAGACGGCGCCCTTGCAGGTGCGTGCATCGGTGGGCAGGCCGGCCTTGGCCGTCACATCGTCAAACGTGCCGTCTCCCTTGTTGCGATAGAGCTTGCTCGGCTGGCGTTCGCCGCAGATGTAGACGTCGAGAAAGCCGTCGTTGTCCATGTCGGCCCAGGCGCCGCACACGGAGTTCATGGCCTCGGCGAGCCCGGCCTTGTGGGTGACGTCAATGAAAACGCCCTTGCCTTCGTTGCGAAGGAGCGACGGCCGAATCGGGTGTTGCTGCCAGGCGCCGCGCGGGATGAAGACGTCGAGATGTCCGCTGTTGCGGTAGTCGGTCTGCACGCAGTTGAGCCCGCCGAACTGTGCAGTCAGGCCGGCCGCCTTGGTGGTGTCCTCGAAGGTGCCGTCCCCCTTGTTGCGGTAGATCGTCATCGGCGTGCTGGGGTCCCATGAGGTGATGACGATGTCGAGCAGGCCGTGGTTGTGGAAATCATCCATGATGGCGCCGCCGGCCTGGTTAAGCCGTCCGACGCCGACGGCCTGGCCGATGTCGCGGAACTTGCCGATGTCGAACTCGGACTTTTCGAATTCGTCGAGGCGAATGAGATGCTTGGGATCGACCTTGGCGGGATGTTCGCCGAGCGTCATGTGGGCGAGGTTGAGCAGCCAGCGGACCTCGAGATCGTCGGGGAACTCGTCGAGGTATTCGGTGAAGTGCTTGACCGCCAGCCGTGAGCCGAGCGGGTTGATGTGGACCGCGGCCTGGTTGATCGGAATGATGCACGAACTCTCGCCGCGGCACATGATGCAGTTTTCATCTTCGCCGCGGCGCAGGGCCGTCACGCCCTGGGCGTAGATGATCGTGTAGAGCCAGGCTTCCGCGAACGGCGGGTCGGTTTCGGCGAGAGTGCGTGCCTGTTCGAGCGACTGGTACGCCTTGGCCGCCTCGGACTCGTAGTTGAGCAGCATGGCCTTGGAAACGAGCGCGTGGACCTTGACGTCGACGGGCGAAGCGGGGTCGGCGAGTTTTTTGTCGAGGGGTTCGATGAGCCGATGGCCCGCCTTGTGCCACGATTTACCGACGTCTTCCAGCGATGCGCTCGACAGCCAGGGATCGACGCGGGGCATGACGAAGCTGAGCCCGCTGGTGTCGAGAGGCTGGCGCGGCTGATATTTCGGTCGCGGCTTCTCGACGACAGGAGGCGTGCGCGGGTTATTGTAGAAGATGACGCCGACGGCAACGGCGGCAGCGAGCCCCGCCGCCACGACGTAGATATGCGTGCGCGATTTCCTCTGCGGAGCGTCCAGCATCGGCGAGTTCCTTGCAACGGGAGGACGTGATCATCGACCAATCGTACCCATTGTTGCATGGAGCCGAGGCGTCACGCAAGGGAAAATGTCGGACGGTCGTGGTACACTTTACTCCATAGTCGCCTTTCGCTCCGCGAAAGGAGCGTTCTTTCGCGGAGCGAAAGACGACAAACGGTAGAACTACCGGTCGGACATCAGCGCGCCAGCGCCGGGGCGGCGCACTTCTCGTGGACGGCGCGGATGACGCCGACGACGCGTGCCCAGTCCTCGTCGGTCAGGGACGAGCCGCTCGGCAAGCACAGGCCGTGCTCGAAGAGATCGCCCGCCACGGTGCCGCCGCGGTAAGCACAGCCGGCGAAGACGGGCTGCAGGTGCAACGGCTTCCACACGGGCCGCGACTCGATGTTGGCTGCGTCGAGGGACCGCTGGACGTCGTAACGGCTTGCGCCGAAGGCGTCGGCATCGATCGTGATGCAGGTGAGCCAGTTGTTCGACAGGCCGTATGACGCCTGCGGCATGAAGGTGATGCCGGGCAGGTCGGCCAGAGCATCACGATAGAACTGGAAGTTGCGGCGGCGCGCCTCGACACGTTCGTGCAGGACGCGGATCTGGCCGCGGCCGATCGCTGCCAGGATGTTGCTCATGCGATAGTT
>JACQFG010000079.1 GCA_016200155.1 Planctomycetota bacterium
AGCACCGGCGGCCTGGCTCATGCTCAGAACGTCGTCGATTTCCAGCGTGACATTCGGCCGATCCTGTCGAACCATTGCTTCAAATGCCATGGACCGGCGCTGCAGAAGAGCGGCGTGCGGCTCGACTCGCACGAGGCGGCCCTCAAGCGCAAGGCGATTGTGCCGGGCAAGGTCGAGGCGAGCAAGCTGATCGAGCGCATTTTGGCGGACGATGCCGAGCGCATGCCGCCGAAGGAAGCCGGCGAACGCTTGAAGCCGGCACAGGTTGAGTTGCTCAGGAAGTGGATCGCCCAGGGGGCCGAGTACACGCCGCACTGGGCGTTCATCAAGCCCAAGCAAACGGTGACGCCGAAGGTCGCGAATGCCAAATGGGTGCGCAACCCGATCGATGCGTTCATCCTCGCTCAGCTAGAGAAGGAAAACCTCGCGCCCTCGCCGGAGGCCGATCGCACGATATTGATCCGCCGGCTGTCGCTCGATCTGCTGGGCGTGCTGCCATCGCCGGGCGAGGTCGATGATTTCGTCAACGACAAGAGTGCCGATGCTTACGAAAAAGCCGTCGATCGGCTTCTCGCGTCGCCGCATTATGGCGAACGGCAAGCGCGCCACTGGCTCGATCTCGCGCGCTATGCCGACTCCAACGGCTATACCATCGATGGCAAGCGTTCGATCTGGCCGTGGCGCGACTGGGTCATCAATGCCTTCAACAAGGACATGCCGTTCGATCAGTTCACCATCGAGCAGATCGCCGGCGACATGCTGGCCAATGCGACGCATGATCAGATCGTCGCCACCGGGTTCCATCGCAACACGTCGTTCAACGAGGAAGGCGGGACCAACCCGGAGCAGTTCCGCGTCGAACGCACCGTCGATCGCACGAATACCACCGGCAGCGTTTGGCTCGGCCTGACCGTCGGTTGCGCCCAGTGCCATACGCACAAGTACGACCCGATAAGCCACAAGGAGTACTATCAGCTCTACGCATTCCTCAACTCGATGGAGGAGCCGAAGCTGTCGATGCCGACGCCGGAGCAAGCCAAACGCCTGAAGGAGCTGAACGATCAACTCGCCGAAGCGAAGAAGAAACCCGCGCCGAAGAAGCTGTCGGCCGCTGATCTCGAAAGGCTGATTGGCGATCTCGAGAAGGAGACCAACGGCGGCTGGCGCGTCATCTATCCGAAGACCGTGATGGCCGACCTGGCGAAACTCGACGTCCTCGAAGATCGCTCGGTGCTGGCGAGCGGCAAGGGGAGTGATTTCGAAACTTACATTGTCCACGGCGTCGCACCGGAGACCGGCACGATCACCGCGATTCGCCTCGAAGCGTTGACGCACGACAGCTTGCCGACGAGCGGTCCGGGACGATCGGGCGGGGGCAACTTTGTGCTCAGCCAGTTCGTCTTCGAGACCGACGGCGTCCCGCACAAGGTTCGCAAGGTCGTCGCCGACTACGCTCAAGGCGATTTGCCGATCCTCGAAAAAGGCTGGGGCATCTCCGGGGCCACGGGGCGCGACCATCAAGCCCTGTACCACCTCGACAAGCCGCACTCGGTCCGCGAAGGGCAGGCGTTCGTCTTCACCCTGCGGCACAGCAAGAAATACGCCGGCTATGCCCTGGGCCGCTTCCGCATTGCCGTCACGTTCGCGTCGGAACGCTTCCTCGCCGTGCCGCTCGACGCCCAGAACATCGTGCTGCGCGATCGGACCAAACGCACCGCGAAGGAAATGGACGCCCTTCGGCTCGCGTTGACCAAGGCCCCGCCGCCGTCGGAGCGCGTCGTCGAACTTCAGAAATCGCTCAAGGCTCTCGACGCCCAGATCGAATCGACGCTCGTCCTGCGCGAGGCCAAATCGCCGCGCGTCACCAAGGTCCAACTGCGCGGCGACTTTCTCACGCTCGGCGACGAGGTCCAGCCCGACGTCTTTGCCGTGCTCAATTCACTCGGCGTGAAGGACAGCAAACCCACCCGGCTCGATTTCGCGAAATGGCTCGTGTCCGCCAACAATCCGCTGACAGCACGCGTCGTCATGAATCGCCTGTGGCAGCAGTACTTCGGCAAGGGCCTGGTCGAAACCGAAAACGACTTCGGCATCCAGGGCTCGCTGCCGACGCACCCGGAACTGCTCGACTGGCTGGCGCTTGAGTTCATAGGCGAGCCGAGCCCCGTAAGGGGCCGGTTGCCGGCTTGGTCGATGAAACGCATGCACAAGCTCATCGTCATGAGCGCGACGTATCGGCAGGCGTCGAAGTTCCGTCCCGACCTGCGCGAGAAGGACCCGCAGAACAAGCTGCTCGCCCGGCAGCATCGCCTGCGCCTCGATGCCGAGATCATCCGCGATTCGGCGCTGTCGGCGAGCGGCCTGTTGACGCCCAAGATCGGCGGGCCGGGCGTCTATCCGCCGCAACCGCCGGAGATCTTCGCCTTCACGCAGAGCGCCCACCCCTGGCCTGAAAGCAAGGGCCCCGACCGCTATCGCCGCGGCATGTACACGTTCATCTGGCGGCAAAGCCAACACCCGCTGCTGACGACGTTCGACGCCCCGGACGCTCAGGTCGCCTGCACGCGCCGCAACCGCTCCAACACGGCGCTGCAAGCTCTCCACCTGGCCAACGACCCAGTCTTCGTCGAGATCGCCAAGGGCCTGGGCGACCGCATCCAGAAGGAAGGTCCCGCCGACGATATCGGCCGAATGACCTTTGCGTTCAAGCTCTGCTATTGCCGGCCGCCGAGCAGGCTGGAGCAGGAGCGGTTGCTGGCGTATCTGGAGACGCAGCGAAGCGCGAAGGCCGGCCCGTGGGCGATGGTGGGCCGGGTGCTGCTGAACCTGGACGAGTTCGTGACGCGCGAGTGAAATCGTCATGACTCGTGTTCGACAAAATCCCCCAAGCGCTTGCCCAACGCAAGTGCGATGTGTTCGAGCATGTCGACGGATGCGTCCAAGTGCCCCGTTTCCATTTGGGCAAGCGTCTCGGGCGACTCGCCTACCATGGCGGCAAGTTTTCCGCGCGTCAGGCCAGCCTTGAGCCGCATGTCCTTCACGCGCCTGCCGATTCGACGAGCACGCTCTTCCGCTTGTACTGCGAGGTGGGCGCGAAAGTCAGGATCGGCCACGCTGCGGATGCGGTCCCAGGGGATTTCGACCAGAGTTCCTCGCGCCGGCACCTCAATGACGTCGCGCGTTTCGCCAATGCGCATTTTGACCCAATCCGCCTGGGTTCCTCGTCGTGCGATATTGGGTACCACGGATTCGACGGCCAAGAGAAAGTGGTCGCCGTTCTCAAACGTCACATTGAGCATTCGCTGCCGAGCAATGTACCCGACGGACGTAATCCGCATCGCTCGCCGATCCCATTTTTTCTTCATCATCTCCTCCGTTCACGGGTTCAAGCGCCGCCACGCCGCCATCAGGATGCTCACGTTGGCTTGAAGGAACCGGCGCGCTGCTTTCGGAAGGTCGTCGCCAGCAATCACAGCAAGATCAGGCAAGCTCACCACGCTCGCCTTGTCATCGCCGTCCCAGTACACATGGCAATGCGGGAGGTGATGCGGATTATCGTCGTTGGCATAGATGTAGACGCGGAATCGGCCGTTGTCCAAGATTTTCGGCATCGGCTGACCTCCCCTTCTCGTTCATGATAGCCCGTCGTCTAGGCTTGAACCGATGGGGTCGGGCAAATTTTGCCG
>JACQFG010000062.1 GCA_016200155.1 Planctomycetota bacterium
GGTTCGACCGGTTCGAGTCCGGGCGGCCGGAGTGGATGGAGCCGGAGTCCGCCACGCGCCGCGACTTTCCGCATCTCTCCTACTCCCTCACCACCGCCGACGGCGGCAAGACGTGGCGGGCCGCTTCGGGCTCGCTGATTGGCGAAGTGGCGCGCGTGCGCCTGGGCGAGAACGGCATGGGGCTCGGGTTGATGGACTACCCCAGTGGGTTCCGCTATCCGAGCGAGGTCTACAAGATCGACATGCGCTCGGGGAAAACCGAGACAGCATACCGCGACCGGACCTTTTACATCACGGATGTATGGCTCTCCTCGGGTGGTGCGGCGTACTTGGCTGGGCGCGTAGTGGCCGGGCATGCGCGCGATCTCGCGCCCGGTAAGGTTCGGATTCTCCGCAGCACGGACTGGACTTCGTGGGTGGAATTGGAAGTGGATTATCGCGCGGTGGCGAACCGTGTGCTGCTCGCAGGGTCGCCGGACGGAACCGTCTGGGCGGCGACGGACGGCGGGATGATCCTCAAACTGGTCCCATGAGCGTGGAGCGGCAAGTGGCCGCCGCGCTGGTTGCGGTACTGGCAGCCGGCGGCGTGTACACCTACCGGCTCTCGGTCAAGAATCGTACGCCAATTCACTCCGTGACGGCTCTGCCGTTTATCGATCTGACGCCGCGGAGGGAACACCAGTGGTTCGCGGAGGGCATTACCGGCGAGATCACGGATGCGCTGGTGCAGGTGCCCGGACTACACGTGGTGGCGCGCGATGCCGAGGCAGTCCTGGAGGGCCGGGTGTATGAAGCTGGAGGACGAGTCCGACTCTCGGCGGAGCTGAAACGCACGGCGGACGGGTACAAGTTCTGGTCGCAGACATTCGATCGGCCGATGAGCGGCGTGATTGCGGTGGAACAGGACATCGCGGCGCAGATCGTGAAACGCGTTCCATCGGCGCGCGGGTGGCACCCCAGGAAGCTGCGGCATCAAGCGAGTGGCGAAGCGTATCAGGCGTACCTGGAAGGGCGTTCCTGGTTTGGCCGCGGAGGTGTAGAAGCGCTACGTAAGGCCATCGAGCGGTTCGAGAAGGCGACCGCGGAGGCGCGCGGGCTGTGCGCCGACCTCAAGCAGAAGCTCAAGGTCGAGCACATCGACGACGATTTGAAGCAATATCCGTCGCTGAGCTTTTATCGGCAAGGCGAGTTCATCGACCTTTGCCGGGGGCCACACATTCCGCATGCGGGCAAGATTGGCGCGTTCAAGGTGATGACCATCGCCGGGGCCTACTGGAAGAACGATTCGACCCGGCCGCAGTTGCAGCGGCTCTACGGGACCGCGTTCTTCAATCAGAAAGATCTCGACGCCTACTTGACGCGCATCGAGGAAGCCAAGAAGCGCGATCACCGCGTGCTCGGCAAGCAGCTCAAGCTGTTCACCATCAGCCAGATGGTCGGCAGCGGCCTGATCCTGTGGATGCCCAAGGGGGCCACCGTGCGCGGCATCCTCGAGAGCTTCATCAAGGACGAACTGCTCAAGCGCGGTTACTCGCCCGTCTACACTCCGCACATCGGTCGGCTCGAACTCTATCGCACCAGCGGGCACTTCCCGTACTACCGCGACGCTCAGTTCCCGCCGATGTATCATCGTCCCTCGGCCGGCACACTCGATCTCTGTCAGTATCGGCTCGCGATGGGCGAGATCGACGAGAAGCGCGAGCACGATTATCAGGAGTACATGAGGCAGGCACACATGCTGCCGCCGGAGTACCTCAAGGAACCGTCGCAGGCGAAGAAGCTGGAGATGATGCACCAGTTCGTGCTGATCTTGCTCAAGGAGCTGCACGTCAACTTGCCGGAATATCATCGCGCGACCAATCACAAGGATCGCGCCGACGCTCTTTTGAAATGGCTGATGGAACAGGAAGGTTTCCTGCTCAAGCCGATGAACTGCCCGCATCACATTCACATCTACAAGGCCGAGCCGCGCAGCTATCGCGATCTACCCGTGCGTCTGGCCGAGTTCGGCACCGTCTATCGCTACGAGCAGACCGGCGAGCTCAACGGCATGACGCGTGTGCGCGGCTTCACGCAGGACGACGCTCACCTCTTCATGACGCCGGAGCAGGTCGAATCGGAGTTCCGCGACAATCTCGAGTTCGTGCTGTTCTTCTTCCGCACGCTCGGCCTGACCGACTACCGCGTTCGCCTCGGCTTCCGCGATCCGGCCAGCACGAAGTACGTCGGCGAGGCGGCGGACTGGGACGCTGCCCAGACCTCGCTGGAGAAGATCGTCAAGTCGCTCGGCATGAGCTACACCGTCGAGCCGGGCGAGGCGGCGTTCTATGGACCGAAGGCCGACTTCGTCGTCAAGGACTGCATCGGCCGCGAATGGCAGCTTGGCACGGTGCAGCTCGATTACAACCTGCCGAAACGCTTCGATCTGGAGTACGTCGGCGCCGACAACAAGCCGCACCGGCCGATCATGATCCACCGGGCGCCGTTCGGGTCGATGGAGCGGTTCATGGGCATCCTGATCGAGCATTTCGCGGGGGCGTTTCCGCTCTGGCTGGCCCCGGAACAGGTGCGCATCGTGACGGTGAGCGACAAGTTCCGCGCCTACGGCGAGACGGTCGAACGCCAGCTGCGGGACAAGGGCTTCCGCGTCGCCGGCGATTATCGTCCCGACAAGATGGGCGCCAAGATCCGCGAGGCCCAGCTCGACAAGGTCCCGTACATGCTGATCGTCGGCGAAAAAGAGCAATCCGCCGGCGCCGTTGCGGTCCGTGCCCGTGTCGAGGGCGATCGCGGCGTCAAGCCGGTTGCCGAGTTTATCGATTGTATCGAACGCGAGGTTCAGACGCGCTCGCTCACCGCAACGATTTGACTGGTTTACGTTTAGCGCTCGCGCAGCGCCGCGAGAACGCTACGCCGCAAGCGGTGGAAAATTGCCGGAAAAGGTTTTGCATTTCCCCCCGCTTTTCGATTATGATACCATGACGTGAACATCGTCTGCGCCCGCACCGCGCTTCCATCTTCAGGAGTTTTCCCGATGGCCGTCAAGACCACCTTCAAACAGCAGTGCCCCAGTTGCGAGGCGATGATCACCGTCAAGGACAGCTTGATCGGCAAGAAGGTCGAATGCACCAAGTGCAAGGACCGCTTCATCGCCGAACGTCCCGACGACATCGATGACGACGTCGAGGAAGTGCAGGTCAAGTCCTCCAAGAAGGAAACCAAGCTCAACGGCAAGAAGAACACCGGCGTCAGCGCCAAGACCCCGCCGCCCAAGAGCAAACGGTCCAAGCTCGACCTCGAGGAGGGCGACGAGATCGACGAAGTCGACGACATGGAGGAGGTCGATGACGACGAGGATGAAAAGCCGCAGACCAAGGCCGCTCCCAAGGGGAAGGGCAAGCTCAAGCCGGACTTGAATGGCAAGTCGAACGGCAAGGCGAATGGCAAGCTCAACGGCAAGCACGCCAAGAAATCGGCCCGCGACGAGGAGGACGAGGTTGACGAGGACGACGCCGATCCCGATGCCTCCCCCAAGAAAAAGAAGAACAAGGCCGGGTCGAACAAGCTGATCATCGGCCTGGGGTTGGCGGTCGTCGGCGTCATCATCCTGGCCGTTGCCGCGTTCTTCGTGATCCCGCGCGGCGACAGCGGCAGCCCGCCTCCCAAGGGCAACCCCGCGCCCGTGCAGCCGGCCGCCAAAGTGGATGACGACAAGGACAAAGATAAAGACAAGGACAAAGACAAGGACGACGGCGGCAACAAGGGCAAGAAGAAATTCGACGGTCCGCCGCCTCCCGCTGCCGCCGCGGCTCTGAGCGATACCACGCTCGCCCAGCTCTCCAACCTGCTCCCCAACGATTCCGAGCACGTGACGCGCTATGCGTTCCGCGACATCTTCGCCGACAAGAGCCCGATGCGCCAGGCCGCCTTCGACGCTCCCGGCGCCCTCAGCGATGCCGACCTCAAGAAACGGCTCGGCTTCTCGGTCCTTGCCATCGACGACGTCATCTGCGCCGAGAAATACTCCGCGCCGGGCTGGCGCTACACCGTCATTCACTTCAGCGACGTCGTCAAGGAAGACGACCTCAAGCGGTCGCTTCAGCTCGATCCGATCAAGGTCAACGATCAGCCCGTCTACCGCATGACCAAGGTCCATCCGTGGTTCGACACGTTGGCCCGCTTCACCTTCGGCATTCCCCAGAACATCCGCGCCCTGGACGGCCGACCGCGCGACCGGGCGTCGTACCTCCGCATTCACAACGCCCAGACGTTGATCATCGGCGACGAGCTGCCGGTCAAGGCGTTGCTTGCGAAGGGGAGCTTCCCGTACCTGTCGACGAAAAAGGAACCCGTGGCGCCGCCTCCGCCTCCGCCGGGAGTGGGCGGCGGTCAACCGAACCCGATGGGCGGCAGTGCCCCGATCGGCGGCGGTGCTCCCAACCCAGCCGGCGGCGGCTCTCCCAATCCGATCGGCGGCGGCGCTCCGAATCCCGCGGGCGGCGGCGCTCCCAACCCTGCCGGCGGCGTCGCGCCTAACCCGGCCGGCGGCGGTTCCCCCAATCCGATCGGCGGCGGCGCTCCCAACCCGGCGGGCGGCGGCTCCCCCAACCCCATCGGCGGCGGCGCTCCCAACCCGGGCGGCGCGGCTCTGCCCGTCAACGCCCAACCTTACGCCATGGCCAATCCGAGCACGATCACTCAGATGAGCGATGCCGCCCGGTTGCAAAACACCTCGATCACCTCGCCCGACATCTCGCGCTATGCGTTCGTTCAACCGACGCCGCCTCCTCCGCCCCCACCGCCTCCCCCGCCGCCTCCTCCAGGGGCCAAGGGCGGCGTCGGCGCCGGCGGCGGCACGCCCAACCCCATGGGCGGCGGCTCCCCCAACCCCATCGGCGGCGGCTCGCCCAACCCCATCGGCGGCGGACAGCCCAACCTGATGGGCGGCGGCAATCCCAATGCGGGCATGGCCGGCGGCACTCCGCCTCCCCCGCCTCCCCCCGTGCGCGAGGAAAGCTGGATGACCGTCAAGCCCAGCCTCAAGTCCCTCCTCGACCGCATGGAAACCCGTTCCGACACCAAGGAAAAAATCCTCATCAGCTCCGCCACCGACATGGACGCCGCCAAGGTCGACGTCAAGGACGCCTCCAGCGTCATGCGCCGGCCGCGCCAGCTCTGGGACGTCACCCTCATGCTCCACGAGCCCAAGGCGCGCATCCGTTACCTTGGCACCACCCTCGTGCAGAAGGAATCGCTGCGCTACCAGTATCGCAACGAGATCGTCTGCGCCGAGGAAATCTTCGCGCAGGAATTCTACCGCGATCAGCTCATGGAACGCACCTCGTACCAGATCATCGCGTTCATGAAGACGTTTGGCAAACATGACATCAAGCCGCCGACGGTCGAGAAAAAGGAAGCTCCGTACACTCCTCCGGGCGGCGGGCTCGTGCCTCCAGGCGGCGTCGTGCCGCCGGGCGGCCTCATTCCGCCGGGCGGCATGCCTCCGCTCGGACAGCCGCCGCCGGGCGGAGTTGGGCAGCCGCCCACCGAAACGAAGAAACCACCCGAACTCACGACTTCGCAGATCAGCGTCAAGCAGAATCTGGCGACCATCGAGTTCACGCTCGATCTGTTGCTCAGCAGCAACGAGATGGAGTACTTCAAGGGAATCTCGATGCTCGGCGCCAGCGCCCTGCGCGGCGAGATGGACGCCCTGGCCCAGGCTTCGATGCGCCACGCGCTCGGCGCCGGGGTCAAGCTGCTGGGCGAAGGGGATCGCCTGACGCCGATCGGCTTGCCGCCGGGACGATTTCCTCCGGGCGCGTTCCATCGTGAGCGCACCGGGTTCGTCGCCGACCGTGAGCCGGGCAATCGCGTGAGCTGGATGGCGGGCCTGTTGCCCTACATGGGGCATCAGAACCTGTTCAGCAAGATCCAGTTCAACAAGTCGTGGCGCGATGCGAGCAACTGGTCGGCCGGCAGCACCGTCGTGCCGCAGTTCCTCGACCCGATGTATCCCGATCATGCGCGCAGCGTTTCCTACGACGGCCTGCCGCTCGATTTCGCCGCCACGCACTTCGTCGGCATTGCCGGCGTCGGCCTCGACGCCGCCACCTACAAGCGCGGCGATCCGCGCCGCGGCGTCTTCGGCTACGACGACTCCGCCAGCCTCGACGAGGTCAAGGCGGGCCGCGGGATTTCCAACGTCATCGTCGGCATCCAGGTCCCCCACGACGGCGAAGACGGCATCGTCGCCCCGTGGATCGCCGGCGGCGGCGCCACCCTGCGCGGCGTGCCCGAAACGAATTCCATCCGCCCCTTCGTCCTCGGCAAGGACCGCAGCGGCAACATCATCCACCATCAGCTCAAACGCGGCACCTTCGCCATGATGGCCGACGGCTCCGTCCGCTTCATCGACGAAAGCATCGACGACAACGTCTTCAAGGCCATGTGTACCATCGGCGGCCCCCCGCTCGATCTCGACAAGAACCCGCACACCCCGCTGATCCCCGCCCCGGCTCCGCCCAAGAAGGAAGTCGAACCGCCGCCGGTGAAGGAGGATCCGAAGAAGGGACCGCCAGAGAAGAAGCCGGCCGACAAGCAGCCGCCTGTTGAGAAGCAGCCGCCCGTTGAGAAGCAACCGGAAAAAAAGTCGCTCCTTGAAAAGTTCTCCGCTGGCGTTTTTTCCATTGACACCCCTTCTGGTTTCAAGTGGAGCAAACTCCAAGACCTAAATACCGGGCAGGTTTCCGGCGCCGTATTCGTCTGTCTTGGTCAGAAACCAATCGATCGAATTAGCATGGCGTATCTCAATGTGGTGTGCTCCAATGATCAGGAAAAACGAGATTTTGTCGCCGGGCAGATAGACGCTAATGTTAATGGACTTAATCAGCAGGGATTTCGTTTGGCATTGACGACGAAACCCAACACGATGAGCCCGATTGGGTCTGGCGTGAATTTCGTCATTAGCGGCACGGAGAAATCAGGGCAACAGGTGGTGCTAGTCGGGCAAATCATTTTTGCGAAGCGGACCTATTCACTCGTGGCAATGGCTCCCTCAGAGGCGGAGGCTCGAGCTCTTCTTGCTGTTGTGGATTCATTGAAGGATTAATTTGACGTCCGGACAAGAAGTGTCACGTCCGGACAAAAAGTGTTAGGACTCTTTTGGGTCAACTCAAAAATGGCCCCGACCAAGTTGCGCGATGAACGGTAGCTACGGAGGCCCGATGGCTTCGAAGCCCCAAACACGCAATGCCCGTGCAGTTAAGCGCACCAACGGGAAGCTCTCTAAACTGAGCGCCGAGCGGGAGGAATTCGCTCAGGAGGTGAAGCGTCTTCGCAAAGAGAAAAGCGAGCTGGTGCGAAGCCTGGGAGCGCTCCTATGTGGTCCCGTGGCCGTCAACAAGCGAGCCATGCTTGCTGAAGCCGCGACGCAGCCGACGCTGGACGAACTGATCGCTGAGATTGAGAACAGCGAGGCGTAGCCAATGTCGCCCGTTTCAGCGACTTCACGAATTCGGCCTTGATCCCCAGCGTGGCCGCCTTTTGGCCGAGTTCCTTCATTTGACTCGCCGCTAGCGGCGACGGTTGGACCTTGTATTTGGGTCAAAGCCGAGAGAATGGTGTACATTTTGAAGGTCGTACCCATGGCGAACACGGTTTTGGATGAGTTCCCTTAGGAGGGAACGAGCATCATGCGTAATGCCTCGTCGTCACGCTCTTTCAAGGCTCTGCATTGCGACGGCATGTCTACCCAGGGCGGCGCTTCGCCGTGGCCTTTCTTGTTTGCGCACTTTCAGTGCTCGACGCTTGAACGTTCTTATGCTTCACCACTTCACCTACCCCTGGGCACTCCTGTTGCTGCTGCTCTTGCCGCCGCTCGCCTGGCGTTACGTCGGCCGATCGCGCGAGGCGTGGCGCCTCGGCGTTGGGTGATTGTTCCCGAAAAAAAGATCGGTAGAATATCGTGAATCGGTTTTCCAAATGATGGGAGCGAGAATGTAGCGGTGCCCGATGGCCAAGAAGAAGTGGCGCTGGAAGTGTACAACCAAACCGCGAGGCAACTGTCCGCCGCATTGCAAAGTCCGCTTCATCGCTTACGGTCCGACCTACGACGACGCCAAGAGAGCATCGGAAGAAGCCTGCCAGGCCGCGGGTTGCCATACGCCGGGCGAAAGGCCGTTCGCTTGCGATTGCGGACACACCACCGGCTACGAACGGCCGAACTGACGGTGAGACGAAAATGGACAAGACCTGCACCTTCAAATTCACGGACGACGATTCGAACCATCGACTGCTTGCCTTGCTGAGGAAGGCGAAGATCAGGCACGACGTCGACCGGGATGGCTTTATCCACTATTCCCGCGGCGATGAGGAGATTGTCGGAAACGAGCTGATATCCTCGATCCGCAAAAGAGCATTTCCGGCCTGGCAACTGCTGTCCTGTCCGAAGGAGTACGTCGAGCGCTACCGTCAATACATGACCCGGCATGGAATCGAATTTCGGGAAGAATGGATCAATCATCAGTTGTGTTTTCTGCTGCCGCGCAAGCATCGCCCGCATGCCTGGAATTTGCAAGACCCCGGCCATCCGATCAAGCCGCGCTGCAATATCGCCATGGTAAAGCGGTTGTGCGAGATCCTCGTCGAGAATCGCCGAGCAAGAACGCTTGGCGAAGAGATTTTGCGTGACCTGGAATCAGGCGCGCTCGGCGCGAACGCCTATGTGCGTCTGGCCCGCTGGTGCAATCCCCTGCGATCGGAGTCGAAGATTCAACCGATCGCCCAAAGGATCAGCGAAGAACTCTTTGGTCATGTCCTTCGAAGAGTGGCATGATTCCTCACTTCACCTACCCCTGGACACTCCTGTTGCTGCTGCTCTTGCCGCCGCTCGCCTGGCGTTACGTCGGCCGATCGCGCGGGGCGTGGCGGTTCTCCGATCAGCGGCTGCTTCCCGCATTGACGAGTACTCGTGCCCGCCTGGCCTGGTGGGGCGGCCTCTCGCTGCGGTTGCTCACGTTGACGCTGTTGATCGTCGCGCTGGCCGGACCTCGCTGGGAGGATCCGAGTCCCATCCCGACGGAGGGCATCTCGATCGTCATGATCGTCGATGTTTCCACCAGCATGGGGACGCCCGACTTCGCCTGGGAGAACAAGAAGCTTACGCGGTTGGTTGGCGTCAAGAAGGTGTTTCGTCTTTTCGTTGCCGGCGGCAAGGGGCCGGATGACATCGAGCTGAAGGGCCGGCCGCACGATGCGATCGCCCTGGTCGCGTTCGGCACCCACCCGGAGACCTCGTGCCCGCTGACGCTCGAGCATGACGCTCTGTTGAAAATGATGGAGAAGCTGGAGCCTCTGGACGACCCGAGCAAGGGCACGACCAACCCCGGCGACGCGATTGCCTGGGCCCTGAACGTTTTGCAGCAAGCCCCGACGCGGCGCAAGGTGATCGTGTTCCTCACCGACGGCGAGGCGAACGTCAAGAAGGTGCTGACGTGGAAACAGGCCGGCCATCTGGCGGCGCTGTCCTCGGTGCCGATCTACGCCGTCGACGCCTCGCCCGCGGAGCCGAAGACCAAGGAGGAGATCGAAGAGGCGAAGAACGCCATGGAGATGCTGCAAACGCTGGCGAAGATGACGCAGGGGAGCTACTTCCGCGCCCAGGATGGCCGGGCCCTGCTGGCGGCGTACGAAAACATCGATCGGATCGAGCGCGAACGCATCCTGAGCCATCGCTATCGCCGCTACCTGGAGGCATTCCACTGGTTCGCCCTGGCGGCGCTCGGGTGCGGCCTGGCGCTGATCGGGCTGGAGGCGACGGTCTGGCGACGGGCGCCGTAGGGACAAGCTGCTAGCTTGTCCCCGCAGTCCGCATGGTCCTGTTCAGAAGAGGGACAAGCTAGCAGCTTGTCTTACGTGAAAACCGCGATGCTCTCAACCTGGTTCGCACACCCTGTTCTCCTCTTGACGCTGCTGGCCGTCCCCGCCGCGCTGGCGTTCCTGCTGTTCGCGCATGTGCGGCGCAGGCAGATGACGACGCGTCTCGGCGCCGGGCTGCTGCTGCGCAAGAGCATCGTCGTTCGGCCGGGCGTGCGCCGCTGGAAGAGTGTGTGCGTGCTGGCGGGGCTGGCGCTGGCGGCGCTCGCATGTGCCGGGCCGCAGTGGGGCGTCGATCGCGACGCCCAGCAGCGCAAGGGGCGCGACGTCATCCTGGTGCTGGACCTGAGCCGCAGCATGAGCGCCGAGCAGCCAAGCCGGCGCGAGCTTTCGGTGCGCGCGCTGCGGCATCTGGCCGATGCGTTCCAGCAGCACGGCGGCAATCGCGTCGCCCTGGTCGCTTTCGCCGCGAAGGCCGACTTGCTCTTCCCGCTGACCCATGATTGCGATCACCTGCGTCACGTCGTCACGCAGATCGAGGCCGATGACGTCGTCAACCTGTCGAACAGCAACGCCGTCTCCGGCACCCGCATCGGCGCCGCCCTCAAGCTGGCCGTCGAATCGATCGACCCGACGCGCACGAACCGGCCGATCATCGTGCTCCTGTCCGACGGCGACGACCCGGCCCGCGACGGCGAATGGCAGCTCGGCATCACCGCTGCCGTCGCCAAGAAAATCCGCGTCCACACCGTCGGCATCGGCGACCCGAACAAGGACGAGACCATCCCCGCTGCCGATGGCGACGTCCTCCAGTATGACGGCAAACGCGTCCTCACCCGGCTGCACGAAAATCCGCTGCAGGTGATCGCCCAAGGCACCGGCGGCATCTACCTGCCTGCACACGCCAAGGACTTCCCGCTCGGCACGTTCGTCCTCCACCTTTTAGACGCCGACGAATTGCGCGACGAGGGTCTCGTCGATAGCGCGGTGCCGGTATATCAACTGCGTTATGGCTGGTTCCTGTTCCCGGCCGCGCTGCTGTTCATGCTGGCGATGTTCCTGAGCGAAGGCCCTGCTCCCGTGAAGGAGACGAAGATGCCGACCGCCACGGTCCGTCGCGTCCGACCGGCGCTGGCGTTGGTCGCCGTGCTCGCGTTGCTGTGCATCAGCGCCGCCGATCCGCCGTCGGCCGACACGCTGCTGCGTCAGGCGAACGACGCCTTCGCGCGTCAGGATTACGAGGCGGCGCTCAAGCTCTACGATCAGGCCGAGGGGCTGACGCTCGATCCGGGCCTGGTCGCGTTCAACAAGGCGGCGGCGCACTATCGCCTGGGCCAGCACAAGAAAGCGATCGAGTGCTACCGCCGCTGCCTCGAGGACGATCAGGCCCCGCCGGAGCGTCGCGCCCGCGCCCATTTCGACCTGGGTAATTCACTTCTGCATTACGCCGACGGCAACGCGGCCGCGCTGGCCGATGCGGTCAAGCAATACCGCGCCTGCTTGCACCAACCCGACTTGCCGCCGAAGTTGAAGGCCGACGCCCGGCACAACCTCGAAATTGCACAGTTGCTTTGGCTCGAGGCATGGGAAAAGCTGCCCCCGGAACTGAAGCAGGAAGACAAGAAGATTTACCCGGACCCGGACGACAAGCCGAAAGATGGCAAATACGTCGAGGTCGAGCCGGTCAAGAACGTCAAGCCGGAAGAGCGGCCCGACCTTCCGCAGGGCAGCAAGGACAAGCCGCTCCGTTCCCAGAGTCTGCTGGTGCTCCCGGACGACGACAAGGTCCTGCCCGCATCGCCCGACGCGGTCCAGGCGACCATCGAGCGCGAAGCTCGCCGCATTGCCGCGGCCCGGCGTCAGCAACGCTATCCGCCCGGCCCGGCCGAACTCGCCACGAAGGATTGGTGACATGAGGCGATGGGCTTACCTGCTGGGACTCCTGCTTGCGGCCACACCCGCCGCCCTGGCCCAGCCTGCGCCGCTCGAACCGCCGATCGCCGATCGCCCCGTCGATTTCAGCCACATTATCGGCAAGTACCAGCGGCCCGAACAGAAGGCCACGACGCCCACGGAAGTCCATGTCGAGGACCCGATCACCGTCAAGATCACGATCACCGGCGTCGGCCCCGAGAAAGGAGAGCCGAGCCGTAAGCACCTTCATCCGCTGTTCGAGAACACCTGGAAGGACGACTTCTACGTCCAGGAAATGCGCGACGAGCACGAGGTCGATCGCGCCAAACGCCGCTGGACCTTCGTCTATCGGCTCAAGCCCAAGCACACCGGGATCGAAACGATCGTCGGCTTCAAGCTGCGCTACTACGATCCGAGCATTGGCGGGGAAATGAAGTTTCCAAGCCACTTCGCCAGGCACATCAAGATCACCGTCAAGCCGAAGCCGGACCAGTCGGAGACGTTCCAGACGGATGTGCTGGCGGCGCCGGATTCGTTTTACGCCCCCTCCCCGGCGTCCGAGGTGCTGTCGACGCCGGCGCCTGCTATCGTACCGGCGATCCCGCTGGTGCTGCTGCTGGTCCTGCCGCCGCTGGTCTGCCTGTTCGGCGCGCTGGCGTGGCGGCGCCTGTTCCCGGATACGGCGTCGCTTGCGATCAAGCATCGACGGGGCGCCGCGCAGCGAGCGTTGGCGCAGGTCCAGGCGCCAGACGCGCGGGTGCGGGAGATCGTGTGCCGATACCTGACCGAGAGATTCGACTTCGCCGTCGCTGATCCGACGCCCGCGGAAGCCCACGGATTTCTCAAACGCCGCGGCTTCACGATCTCGAATTGCGATCGGGTCCGCGCATTCCTGCAGGCCTGCGATGCCGCGCGCTACACCGAAGGCCCGGCAACGCCCGCCCATGCCGCTGCACCATTGATCGAAGCTTTGGAGGCCGATCCATGCGTGCGCGATTAATCCTCGGCACAATCCTGATGCTCGTGGCGCCGACAATCGCGGCGGCACAGATTTCGGCGCGCACCGACGCGGAGATCCTCGCCGAGGCTGAAGCTGCGTTTCGGAAAGGCGCCGAGAACAAGCCCCGTCTTCTCGTGGCAAACAAGCATTTCGCCAACGCCGCGGACAGGTATCGCGAGCTGCACCAGCGCGGCGTGCGCAGTCCGGCCCTCTACCTGAGCCTGGGCAATGCCGCCGTGCTCGCCGATCGCTGGTCGGAGGCGATCTGGGCGTATCAGATGGGTCTCATGCTCGACCCGAATCACACAGCCATGCGCGAGCATCTCGCCTTCGTGCGTGCCAAGGTGATTTATCCGCCCGATGGCCGCGGCCGGCTCAAGCCCGAATCGTGGCCGACTTGGCTGCCGCGCCCGTCCGCGTTCGGGTGGACGCTGCTCTTTACCCTCGGCTATGTGCTGGCGTGCGTCGGCATCACCGTTGCGATCATGAACCAGCCGATCCGCGCGACGGCATTGACTTTTCTTTGGGTCGTGCTGAGCGTCATCGACCTGCCGTTTGCGATGCTCGTGCATCAGCCGCGCATCTTCGCATTGACCGCCCTGAGCATCTTGCTGGCATTCGCATCGGGCGTATCCCTTTGGAAAGAGGACCAGCAGGCTGAAATCGATCGCCGCACGCCGATCGTGGTCGTCGTGGATACCAGCCCGCTGCTGCGAGGCAACGGGATAAGCTACGAGCCGCACGCCGACATTCCGGTCCTGCCGCGCGGGCTCGAAGCACGCCTGATCCATCGCCGCGGGGCCTGGCTGCAAATCCGATTGTCCACCGATGAGGTGGGCTGGGTGCATCGCAGTCAGGTGCTGGTTGTACAATGATAGCGGGCGTGGTTTAGCGCCCGCATGGCGCCGCGCGGGCGCTAAACGAATTCAACGACGAAAGCCCTCCATGTCCACCGACAAGATCAGCGAATATCTGGACCAGTTCAGCAAGGCCCGCACGCAGATCATCGAGCAGCTTCGCCGCACCGTCGTCGGCCAGGCCGACGTCATCGAGCAAATCCTCGCCGCCGTCTTCACGCGCGGCCACTGCTTGCTCGTCGGCGTTCCCGGCCTCGCCAAGACACTGATGGTCAGCTCGATCAGCCAGATCCTCGATGTGCAGTTCAAGCGCATCCAGTTCACGCCGGACCTGATGCCCAGCGACATCACCGGCACCACCGTGCTCGACGAAAGCTCCGGCAAGCGCGAGTTCCGCTTCGTCAAGGGCCCGATCTTCGCGTCGATCGTGCTGGCCGACGAGATCAACCGCACGCCGCCCAAGACGCAGGCCGCCCTCTTGCAAGCGATGCAGGAACGCCAGGTGACGGTCGGCCAGGAGACGTACAACCTGCCCGACCCGTTCTTCGTCATCGCCACGCAAAACCCGATCGAGCAGGAAGGCACCTATCCGCTCCCCGAGGCCCAGCTCGACCGCTTCATGTTCGACATCCGCATCAGCTACCCGAAGCCGCACGAGGAACTGGAGATCGCCAAATCGACTACAGCCGATTTGA
>JACQFG010000064.1 GCA_016200155.1 Planctomycetota bacterium
CATCGACCAGCGGATGATCGTGGCACTGGGCACAGTGCAGATTCATGCCAAGGAACAGTCGGCTCACGTCCTTGGTCACCACGTTTGGCTCGCCGTCGCGGTCGAGGAAAAACTTGGCGGCCGGGCGCGTCTTCGGGTCGCTGCCGTCGGCCGACAGGATTTCACGGACGAATTGATCGTACGGTTTGTTCTGAGAGAATGACGTTTGCAGGAAGTCGCGCCATTCGGGCCGCTTGACGTGCTTGTCGGGTCGGCGGTCCATCAGCAGCACGTCGAACAGGTTCGTCATGTGGCGTGCATAGCCGTCGCTGGCAAGGAGTCTGTCAACGAGCTTGGCGCGCTTGTCGGGCGCCTTGTCCGCGAGGAAGGCTCTCGCATCTTCGACCGGGGGAATAACGCCGGTCAGGTTGAGATAGAGTCGGCGCAGAAACTCGGCGTCGTCCGAACGCGGAGCGGCGTCCTTCAAACCTTTCTGAATATGCTGATCGATCCGCTGATGCAGCGGCTGCTGACCGAAGGCGGTGTTGGCGGTCACCAGGACACAAGCAATCCACGCGAAACGGCAAGGAAGGTGGGACATGCCGATACTCCTGAAAGGAGGTCGAAGCGGCGGGAATACTGGCGGGAGGCTATCAACAAGGTTACTCGACCGTGGTGGCGTGTCAAGCCCATATATAGCCCGCCATTCATGGCGAGTCAGCGCCTACCCGCCATGAATGGCGGGCTAAATAAAAAACGCCCGGCGGTATCGCCGAGCGTTTGCTAATAGTTGTTGCTTGATCAACTTTTCGCCGCGAATGCCAACTCCTTCAGCCAGCTCACCGGGATGGGGCGGTCGACGTCCTCGTCGGCGAAGCGCCAGGTGTGCAGGCCGTCTTCGCCGAGGACCCAGGAAAAATACGCCCGGCGGTTGTTGACCAGCGTCGGAAAACCGACCCGGCCAAGCAGATCGTCCAGCACATTGACGCCGAGGTCGCGAAGCTCCGCGTGGGCGACTTCCAAGCTCTTGTCGGCACGGGCAAGGTCTTCCTTGATCTCATAGCGGCGCTGTCGGCCCGGCCAATCGAGCGAGTGCCGATCGCGGTCGAGCCGTTCTTCTTCGGGATGGAGACGGGACATCGCGGCATGGCTGTCGACGATGTCCTGGGCGATCTGCTGCACGAGGGGCAGCATCTTGTGGACGGTTTTCAAGCTCAGGACGACCTCGCCACGCTCAGGTGATTCGGAGGCGTCCGAAGTCGGATAACTTCTGGAGCCGCTCATGGACGGGCCTCTTTCTACGGTAGGGGGGCGATGAAAAGTCTCTATTAGCATCATACGTCGAAAATCAAGGGCGCGCCTCTGAAATAGGACGTTATTTTTTCAACGTGCTTGCGCGCGTTGCGTGACAACTTTTACGAACGGCGCGGTTTGCCAAATTTGGTGAGTGGTGAGTGGTGAGTGGTGAGTGGTGAGTGGTGAGTGGTGAGTGGTGAGTGGTGGTAGTGACTGGCTGGGTGGTAATTCGTGCACTCCGCTCGGACGACCGTTCTCCTCACGCACCGCTCACCACTCACTACTCACCAGTTCCGTATAACAATCCAAAGACCCCCGTCATTCGTCTCAATCGTAGACATTACGCGAATTCAGCTAAAATACCTGTTGTTCACGAGGATCAGTCATGTGGAAATCGCAAAAGCTCAGCGCGTTGGCAGCCGCCTTGCTCGTCGTCGGCCTCGGCGTTTGGCGCCTCACCGCCGGCGGGCCCTCCTTCGAGGAGCAACGCACCAAGCTGACCAAGGCCTACAACGACGGCAACTTCAAGGTCGCCTACGAAGGTCTGCGCAAGCTAGCTCTTGATCCGAAGAACGACCCGAAACTCGTCGGCAAGGACCTCGAAATCGCCATTCAATCGCTCTATCGCCTGGGCCGAAGCGATGAAGTCGATGAGTTCCGCGAATCCGTCATCAAGGTCCACGCCAAGAACTGGCGACTGCTGGCCACCGCGGCGCAAACCTATACCCAGGGCGAGCATTACGGCTTCATGGTCGCCGGCAAATACCTGCGCGGCGGGCATCGCGGCGGTGGGCACGTCGTCAACAGCCTCCAGCGCGACCGTACCCGGGCCTTGCAGCTCATGGATCAGGCCCTCGCCAACACCGCCAAGGAAGACGACAAGGCCGCCCTGTCGAACTTCCACTTGCAATACGCTCACCTGATCCTGCACGGGGCCGGTTATGCCGACGCCTGGAGGCTGCAATATTTGACTGACCTCTCCAAGCTGCCCGATTACGAGGATGGCTACTGGTGGAACCGCAATCGCAATCACAACGGCGCCCCCGTCGATGACAAGGGCAACCCCATCCTCCACAAGGTCGCCAAGACCTACCCCACGGCCGAGAGCGACGGCGAACGCTGGCGCTGGCTGCTGACCCAGGCCGTCGAGTTCGATTCGGGCAAGGCCAACGAAGTCGATATGCTCTGGGGCGACTTCATGAAGACTCAGCTCGGCGTCCAGACCATGGCCTACTACGGCTGGCGCTTCGGCAACGTCGACGACAACGAGGACAAGTCCAAGACCGGCACCTTCCAGCTCCACACCCTCAAGGACGAGGAAACCATCGCCCGCCTCGCCACCGGCCTCAAGCGATTCTCCATCCCCGATGAGTATAGCTGGATCAAGATCTACCTGCGCGTCGCCGATCGTGCCCGCACCTCCTTCGGCGAACGCGCCCTCGGCAATCTCGCCCAGGAATTCGAAGACCGCCGGCTGTATCCGCGCGGCGCCGAGTTCTGGAAACGCGCCATCAAGGAGTACGGCGAAGGCGAACAGCAATGGCGCCAGAAACGCCTCGACCAGATCGTCGGCAACTGGGGCCGCTTCGAAAACGTTCAGACCCAGCCCGCCGGCAAGTCGCCCCACCTCGATTTCCGCTTCCGCAATGGGCAAAAGGTCGCCTTCGAGGCGCACTCCATCAACGTCGCCAAGCTCCTCGAAGACGCCAAGGCTTACCTCAAGTCCGATCCGGGCAACAAGATCGACTGGAACAAGGTCAACGTCCAGAACATCGGCCAACGCCTCATCTGGGAAAACCAGGCCCAGTACATCACCGGCAAAGTCGCCGAATGGAAGAGCGATCTCAAGCCTCGGCCTAACCACGTCGATGACCGCATCACCTTTGACGCCCCGATCAAGAAGGCCGGCGCCTATCTCATCACCGCCCAGATGGCCGACGGCAACCTGAGCCGAATCGTCGTCTGGATCAGCGACACGATAATCGTCAAGAAGCAGCTCGACGGCAAATCGCTCTATTTCGTCGCCGACGCCGAGACCGGCGCTCCCGTGCCGAACGCCCAGGTCGAGTTCTTCGGCTGGCGCTCCGAGCAGATCGCGCCGAACGTCAATAACTTCAAGGTCGTCACAACCAAGTTTACCGAAAAGTCCGACAAGGACGGCCAGGTCATCGTCGGCGCCGACAAGATGGGCGATGCCTATCGCTGGCAGTGGCTCGTCACCGCCAGCCAAGAAAGCCGCATGGCCTACATGGGCTTCAACTACATCTGGCACAATACCCGCCACGATCAGGAATATGAGGCCGATCGCACCTTCGTCATCACCGATCGCCCCGTTTACCGTCCCGACAACAACGTCCAATTCAAGGCCTGGATTCAGCACTCCAAGTACGATCAGCCCGATACCTCGTCCTTCGCCGGCAAGTCGTTCACCGTGCTGATTCACAATCCGATGGGCGAGAAGGTCTATCGCAAGCTCCTGACGGCCGATGAGTTCGGCGGCATCACCGGCGAGCACCCGCTGCCCACCGGCTGTACCCTCGGCATGTACAACCTCCAGGTCGTCGACATGGACGGCGACAAGATCACGCGCCACTACGGCGGCAACGGCTTCCGCGTCGAGGAGTACAAGAAGCCCGAGTTCGAGGTCAAAGTCAACGCCCCCACCGAACCGGTCAAGCTCGGCGACAAGGTCACCGCCACCATCGACACCCGTTACTACTTCGGCGCCCCCGTCACCGGCGCCGTCGTCAAGTACAAAGTGATGCGCCAGTCGCACTCCAGCCGCTGGTTCCCCGTGAGCCGATGGGACTGGATGTACGGCAACGGCTACTGGTGGTTCGCCGCCGAGAGCGATTGGTACCCCGGTTTCGGCGAGTGGGGCTGCCGACGTCCCATCATGCCCTGGTGGGGCTTCAGCCGCGAGCAGCCGGAACTCGTCATGGAGGACGAAGTCCCGATCGGCCCCGACGGCAAGGTCGAGGTCGTCATCGATACGGCAATGGCCAAGGAGCTTCACGGCAATCAGGACCACAAGTACACGATCACCGCGGAAGTGACCGACCAGTCGCGCCGCACCATCGTCGGCCAGGGCAACGTCCTCGTCTCCCGCAAACCCTTCAAGGTCTACACCTGGCTCGACAAGGGACACTACCGCGCCGACGATACCATCAAGGCCCACTTCAAGGCCCAGACCCTCGACCAGAAACCGGTCCAGGGCAAGGGCGAGCTGAAGCTGTTCTCGATCAGCTACAACGACAAGAACGAGCCGGTCGAGAAGGTCGTCGAAACGTGGAACATCGACACCAACGTCGAGGGTTCCGCGACGCAGCAGATCAAGGCAGCCAAGGCGGGGCAGTATCGCCTGGCGTTCAAAGTGACCGACTCGAAGGACAATACCATCGAGGGCGGACAGCTATTCCTCGTCGTCGGCAAGGACTTCGATTCGACGGGCTTCCGCTTCAATGACATCGAGCTGACCCCCGATCGCAAGGAATATCAGCCCGGCGAGAAGGTCAAGCTCAACATCAACGTCAACCAGAACAACGGCACCGTGCTGCTGTTCGCCCGTCCGACCAACGGCGTCTATCTCGCGCCGAAGGTCATTCGCCTCAAGGGCAAGAGCATCGAGCAAGAACTCGACGTCGTCCAGCGCGACATGCCGAACTTCTTCGTCGAGGTTCTGTCGGTGCACGGCGGCCGCGTTCATAGCGAGACGCGCGAGCTCGTCGTGCCGCCCGAAAAGCGCATCGTCAACGTCGAAGTCGTGCCCAACCTGACCGAGTACAAGCCCGGCCAGAAGGCGACGGTCAAGCTCAAGCTGACTGATGTCAACGGCAATCCGTTCGTCGGCTCCACCGTCGTCAGCGTCTACGACAAGAGCGTTGAGTACATCTCCGGCGGCTCGAACGTCCCGGAGATCAAGGAGTTCTTCTGGAAGTGGCGCCGGCACCATTATCCTCGCACCGAATCGAGCATCGTCAGCTGGTCGGGCAACCTCTTCAAGAAGGGTGAGCTTGGCATGAACAACCTCGGCATCTACGGCGCGTCCGTCGTCGAGGAATACGCCAAGGGGGGAGCCGAAAAGAGGAAGAAGCTGCAGGAGCAGGCGGCGTTCGGCGCCGCGCCCGGAATGGCCAATGCCCGCGCCGGCGACGCCATGCTCCGCGCCGACGGCAAAGCCGATCGCGAATCCGATAAGGCGTCCGCCGCCGGGGAACCTCCGGCTCAAGGCGTCGAGCCGACCGTTCGCAAGAACTTCGCCGACACTGCTTTCTGGACCGCATCGCTCAAATCCAACAAGGACGGGCTCGCCGAGGTCACCCTCGACATGCCCGATCAGCTCACCGCCTGGAAGATCAAGGTCTGGGCCCTCGGCCACGGCACCAAGGTCGGCCAGGGCGAGGCCGAGGTCGTCACCAAGCGCGATCTCATCGTCCGTCTGCAGGCGCCGCGGTTCTTCGTCCAGAAGGACGAAGTCGTGCTGTCCGCCAATGTCCACAACTATCTCAAGGCCGCGAAGAAGGTCAAAGTGTCGCTCGAATTCGACGGCGGCACGCTGCAATCGCTTGACCCGATGACGCTGACCGTCGACGTCGCCTCCGGCGGCGAACGCCGGATCGACTGGCGCGTCAAGGTCGTCAGCGAAGGCGAGGCGGTCGTCCGCATGAAGGCGGTGTCCGATGAGGACTCCGACGCCATGCAGATGCGCTTCCCGTGCTTCGTCCACGGCATGCTCAAGGTGGAATCCTTCACCGGCGTCATTCGCCCGGGCAAAGATCTTGGCACGGTCGTCTTCAACGTACCGGCCGAGCGGCGCGTCAACGAGAGCGTTCTCGAAGTCCGCTACTCGCCGACCCTCGCCGGCGCGATGATCGATTCGCTGCCGTACTTGGTTGACTACCCGTACGGTTGCACCGAGCAAACGCTCAACCGCTTTGTGCCGACGGTCATCAC
>JACQFG010000088.1 GCA_016200155.1 Planctomycetota bacterium
CAGGGGGAGAGGGGAGCAATAACTCGCCTCTCGTCCCTCACCCTTCGCCCCTCGTCCCTCGCCCCTCGCCGCTCACCCTCGCCACCGTTCCCGCGGAGGATCCCGCGGTCTACGACATGATCTGTGCGGCGGACACGATCGGGGTGTTCCAGATCGAGAGCCGGGCGCAGATTAGCATGCTGCCGCGCTTGCAGCCGAGATGTTTTTACGATCTGGTGGTGGAAGTCGCGATCGTGCGGCCCGGTCCGATTCAGGGGGGCATGGTGCATCCGTACCTGCGTCGGCGCGCGGGCAAGGAGCCGGTGACGTATCCGCATCCGGTCGTCGAGGAGGTGCTGAAAAAGACGCTCGGGGTGCCGTTGTTTCAAGAACAGGTGATGCGGCTGGCCATCGTGGCGGCGGGCTTCACGCCGGGCGAGGCCGATCAGTTGCGGCGCGCGATGGGAGCGTGGAGACGAAGCGGCGTGATCGAGAAGTTCCGCGACAAGTTCCACGCCGGCCTCTTAGAGCGCGGTTTGCCGATCGCGTTCGCCGACCAGATTTACGAGCAGATCAAGGGCTTCGGCGAGTACGGCTTCCCGGAGTCGCACGCGGCGAGTTTTGCGCTGCTCGCCTACGTGTCGGCGTGGCTGAAGTGCCATCATCCCGCCGCGTTCACGGCTGCCCTGATCAACAGCCAGCCGATGGGCTTTTACGCGGCGGCGCAGTTGATTCAGGACGCGCAGGCGCATGGCGTCACGGTGCTGCCGATTGATGTCAACGAAAGTGAATGGGACTGCACACTATTGCAAATTGCAAATTGCAAATTGCAAATTGCAGATGCGGATCAATTTGCAATTTGCAATTTGCAATTTGCAATACGGCTTGGATTTCGCCTCATCAAAGGCTTTGGCGAAACGCAAGCGACAACGATCGTCGCGGCTCGCAAGGACGTGCTGTTTCGCTCGGTCGCCGACTTCGCGCGGCGCAGTCACGTCTCGCAGGCGCTGCTGGCCCGGCTGGCGGCGGCGGATGCGTTCGGCACGCTCGGGCTCGATCGGCGGGCGGCGCTGTGGCAGGCGTTGGCGACCGGCGAGGACCTGCCGCTCTTTGCCGGGCTCGACGACGAGAGCGCCGTGCCGAGCTTGCCGGCGATGTCGATGCAGCAGCACGTGATCGCCGACTATCACTCGACGGGGTTGTCGCTGAAGGCGCATCCGATCGGGCTGATCCGCGGCGACCTCGATCGGCTCAAGGTCGTGTCGGCCGCCGGGCTCGCCAAGTTGCCGGACAAGGCGATGGTGCGCGTCGCGGGATTGGTGCTGGTGAGGCAACGGCCGGCGACCGCGAACGGGACCGTGTTCATGTCGCTGGAAGACGAGACGGGATTGATGAACCTGATCATCTGGAAGCGCACCTGGGAACGCTTTCGCAAGATCGCCAAGCAGGCGGTCGCCCTTTGCATCGAGGGCAAGGTCGAGAGCGCGGACGGCGTCATCCACGTGTGCCCGACCAAGATCGAGGACCTGTCGCACGCCCTGGCCGGGCTGCAATCGGCGTCGCGCGATTTTCGCTGATCGAATAGATGACGCCGGCTACAATTGCTCCATCTCACTCGAACGAGGATGCCAATGTCACGATTCATCGCTGTATTTTTGCTCACGTCGATCTGCTCGCCGGTGCTTGCTCAGGATCCGGTCTTCCGCGCCGGCGCCGCGACCAGCAACATCACGCCGCCGCTGGGCAGCCCGATCGTCGGCGGGTTCGCGCCGTTCCCGGCGACGCACGTCCATGACGAGCTGAACGCGCGCTGCCTGGTGCTCGACGACGGCAAGACCAAGCTCGTCCTCGTCGTCTGCGACCTGCTCGGCCTCGATCGGCTCGTCAGCGATGAGGCCCGCCACCTGATCAAGCAGGACCTCGGCATCCCGCCCGACAACGTGCTGATCTCCGCGACGCACACGCACTCGGCCGCCAGCGCCCTGGGCAAGGACGCCCGCATCATCAGCGATACGATGGACGACTACCAACGCTTCGTCGCGCGGCGCATCGTCGACGGCGTCAAGCGGGCCCACAACCTGCTGCGGCCGGCGCAGATTGCGTTCGGATCGGCGCAAGCGCCGGAGCACGTCTTCAATCGCCGCTGGCACATGAAGCCCGGCACGATCCCCGCCAATCCGTTCGGCGGCATCGACAAGGTCAAGATGAATCCGCCCGCCGGCAGCACCGACCTGCTCGACCCCGCCGGCCCGACCGACCCAACGATCCCCTTCATCGCCCTGCGCGAGCCCGACGGCAAACCGATCGCCGTCTATTCGACCTACTCGCTCCACTATGTCGGCGGCGTCGGTTCGGGACATGTCTCGGCCGACTATTTCGCGATGTACTGTGAGGCGCTGACGCGATTGCTGAAAGCCGATCAACAGACTCCGGCCTTCGTCGCGCTGATGGCGAACGGCACCAGCGGCGACATCAACAACATCAACTTCCGCAAGCCCAGGCCCAAGCAGGAAGCGTACGCCCAGATGAAATTCGTGGCCGACGACGTCGCGCAGAAAGTGCACGCCGCACTGGCCAGGTTGAAATATCGCGATCACGTCACGCTGGCGGCCCGTTACCGCGAGGCCAAGATTGCCGCGCGCCGACCGACGCCGGAGCTGCTCGACTGGGCGAAGAAGAAGATCGCCGACGGTCCGAAAGTCGCTGGCAAGACTGACCTGTCGCTGATCTATGCCGAGCGCACGATGAGCATGGCCAAGCATCCTGAAACGCTGAAGCTGCCGCTGCAGGCGTTTCGCATCGGCGACGTGGCGATCGGGACGATGCCGTGCGAGATCTTCTGCGAGATCGGCCTGGACTTCAAGAAACGCAGCGCGCTCCAGCCGGCCTGGCTCGTGTCGATCGCCCACGGCTACTACGGCTACCTGCCGACGCCGCGCCAGCACGAACTCGGCGGCTATGAGACCTGGCTCGGCACGAATCGGCTGGAGATTCAGGCGTCGGAGAAGATGAGCGCAAACTTGCTGGAGATGGTCAAGGAAATTGCGGTATCGCGATAAACGACTCAGGATTGCGTAATCACTCGTCCTCGCGCCCGGTGAGCCCACGAAACACGGCAGCGATGCCCAGGACGAACAGTATCGGCGGATAAAAGAAGATCCATCCGGCCGCCAGCGCGCCAAAAAACCACACGACCGCTCTCACCATCATCAGCAAGCCGGTGATGACGCTCGGACTGACGACGAGCCACGGCTCCGATCGTTCGCGCCGCTCCGATCTCGGCAACGCTGCCGATTTGGTCGGGTCGAGTTTCTTCGGTTGCGTCCGCGTCAGCTTGGATGTCGGCCTGGCCGTGACGCGCGTTTCCTCGCCTTCGTCGGGCCCCTCCACCATCGGGCCAGGCCGCCTCTTCTCGGCGGGCGACTCCGTGAGCAAGACATCGAGTGCCGCGTCGTCAACCTCCTTCGGCGGCTCGTTTTTCGGAACAGTCAATACCTCGCCGCACGCCGGGCAGCGAATTTTCCTGCCGGCCAGTTCGTCCTTGACGCGCATAGCTCGGCCGCAGTCGCAATAAAAAGGTATTGCCATGCTCGGATCCTCATCCCCAGCACACCAGCCCCGGCTCGTACGAATTGCCGAGGTTGTCGTGGCGCGGCAATACGCGGACGGTGTAGCCGTAGTGTCCGCTGGAGGCGCAGCGGATCTTGCCCTTGAACAGCCACGTCGCGCCGTGCGCGGAGCCATTGGTTGACATCGCGGCGGTGCTGGGCTGCGGGATTTCGCCGGCGTTGTCGATGATGCCGTGGAAGAGCTGGACCTCGACGTCGTCGGGCGCCAGGTTGCCGAGGTTGATGCGGGCCTGGACCTCGAACTCTGCGCCGACGTGCATGGCGTCGTGGCCATCGCCGTCGACGTTCTCGACCTTGACCTGGTTCCACTCGCGCAGCAGCTTGCGGCGCCACTGCGAGAGGTTCGCCGCCGATTCGAGGTTATCGGTCGTGAGCCGGGCGTAGCGGTCGGCTGACGGGATGTAGCATTTCTTGGTGTACTCCTCGACCTGGCGATGCGTGTTGAAGACGGGGCAGCAGGTCTTGATCGATTGCTTCATGTAATTGATCCAGCCGCGCGGCGTCCCGTCGGAGGAGCGGTTGTAGTAGAGCGGCACGATTTCCTGTTCGAGCAGGTCGTAGATCGCCCGGCTCTCGATGTCGTCCTGGTAGGTGCGGTCGTTGTCGGAGTATTCCTCGCCGGCGCCGATGGCCCAGCCGTTGTCGCCGGTGTAGCCTTCGCACCACCAGCCGTCGAGGATGGAAAAGTTGAGCCCGCCGTTGATGCAGGCCTTCATGCCGCTGGTGCCGGAGGCTTCGAGGGGGCGGCGCGGATTGTTGAGCCAGATGTCGACGCCCTGGACGAGAACGCGGGCGACGTTGATGTCGTAATCTTCGAGGAACACCATGCGTCGGCGGAACTCGGGGCGCCGGCACACATGGATGATCTCGGCGATCAGTTCCTTGCCGCCGTGGTCGCGCGGGTGGGCCTTGCCGGCGAAGATGAACTGGACCGGGCGTTCCTTGTTGTCGAGGATCGCGCGCAGGCGATCGAGATTGCGGAAGATCAGCGTGCCGCGCTTGTAGGTGGCGAAGCGGCGCGCGAAACCGATGGTCAGCGCTTCGGGGTCGAGGATCTCGTCGGCGCGGTTGATCTCGGACGGCGTGGCGCCGCGGCGTTCGAGCTGGGCGCGCAGCCGGGCGCGGGCGTAGACGACGAGCCGTTCGCGTCGGCGGACGTGGGTGCGCCACAATTCGGCGTTCGGGATGTTGTCGACCTTCCGCCAGATCGTGTGATCGGTCGGGCGCTGCTCCCAGTTGGCGCCGAGATAGCGGTCGTAGAGCGCGGAGAAATCGGTCGCCATCCAGCTGCGGGTGTGCACGCCGTTGGTGATCGAGGTGATCGGGATCTCGCTCTCGGGCAGGTTGGGCCAGAGCGTCTTCCACATGTTGCGCGAGACCTTGCCGTGCAGGGCGCTGACGCCGTTGGAGATGTTCGACAAGCGGATCGCCAGGACGGTCATGCAGAACGGCTCGTTGAAGTCGCGGGCATTTTGGCGACCGAGTCCGAGGAACTCGTTCCAGTCGATCTTGAGCTGCGGCAAGTAGGTGGCAAAGTAATGCTGGATGAGCTGCGGAGCGAAGACGTCGTTGCCCGCGGGGACCGGCGTGTGCGTCGTGAAGCAGGTGCCGGCGGTGATGGCTTCGCGCGCCGCGGCGAAGTCGAGGCCGTGCTCCTCCATCATGACGCGGATGCGTTCCAGGCCGCAGAAGGCGGAGTGCCCTTCGTTCATGTGGCAGACGGCCGGCGTCTTGCCGAGGGCGCGCAAAGCGCGGATGCCGCCGATGCCGAGGATCATTTCCTGGCGGATGCGCATGTCGTGATCGCCGCCGTACAGGCGCGAGGTGATCTGCCGATCGTCGGCGTTGTTCTGCGTGATGTTGGTGTCGAGCAAATACAGCGGCACGCGGCCTGCCTGGATGCGCCAGACGCGGGCCCAGACCTCGCGCCCCGGCATCGGCACGCTGACCAGCAGCGGCGAACCGTCCGACTTCGTCTCGGAGATCAGCGGCAGGTTGAAGAAATCGTTTTCCGGATAGCGTTCCTGCTGCCAGCCGTCGACGTTGAGATACTGGCGGAAATAGCCTTCGCGATACATCAGGCCGACGCCGACCAAGGGCAAGCCGAGGTCCGACGCCGACTTGAGGTGATCGCCTGCCAAGAGGCCCAGGCCGCCGGAGTAGATCGGCACGCTCTCGTGCAGGCCGAACTCGGCGGAGAAGTACGCCATCTGGTAACGCCGCAGGGCCGCGTCGGGATCGTCAGCTTTCTTGATATAGGTGTCGTTGAACCAGGTCGAGGCGCTGAGATAGCGGTGCTGCGATTCGAGGACGCGCTTCATCTGGGCCATGAAGCCGTCGTCCTCCTTGAGTTGTTCGAGCCGATCCTGGCCGACACTTGCCAGGAGCCGCACGGGGCTGTGCTCGCATTTTTCGAACAGCTTCTCATCGATGCGCCGCAGCAAGGAGATGGCGTCGTGATTCCAGCACCACCACAGGTTATAGGAGAGTTCTTGCAATCCTTGGAGTTCGGCCGGGAGATTGGGCAGGACGGTGAAAGTTCGCAGGGGTCGGCTCGCCATTTGCTTCATCCTCTTGGCTCGGAAACGTAAATCCCTTGTTGGTTAACATATTTTCACAAGGGGCGAAGGGCGAGGGGGATGGGACGTGATACAATGATTCGCATGATCATTCAGTGGTGCGTGGTGAGTATTGAGTAATAAAATTCTTGGCTACTACTCACCACTCATGGAGGTTCGCATGAGATACAAGGTCGCACTCGTTTGCTCCGACGAAGGCTACAGCGTCTCCGTCCCCGGGTTGCCCGGCTGCTGTTCGCAGGGCGCCTCAGAACAGGAAGCGCTCGACAATATCGCGGTGGCCATCCGCGAATACCTGGAAGTAGCCGCAGAACTGGCGCACGAGGCGGAAGCACGCGAGGTCGAGGTGGCGGTCTAGTCATGCCCAGCTTCCCCGGCGTCAATCATTTAGATGCAGTTCGCGCTTTGCAAAAAGCGGGGTTTTGGATCAAACGACAGGGTAAGCATATCGTGATGACCGATGGCGTTCGTATCGTGACCGTTCCTCGGAATAACCCGATCAATCCATTCACGATGGGCACGATCATTCGCGGCGCGGGTTTGACTAACGACGAGTTTCGCGACCTGTTGTAGGCTGCGAACGGAGGGAAGGATCCAGCATGCGTACTCTCATCACCGGCGGCGCCGGGTTCGTCGGCTCGCACCTGTGCGAACGCTTTCTCGCCGAGGGGCATGACGTCGTCTGCCTCGATAACTTCATCACCGGCAACCCGGTCAACGTGCAGCATCTGCAAGGCAATCCGCACTTCATGCTGCTGCGCCACAATATTTCCAACCACGTCGAGGTCGAGGGGCCGATCGACAACATCCTCCACTTTGCGTCGCCGGCCAGCCCCGTCGATTACCTGCGGCATCCGATCGCCACGCTCAAGGTCGGCTCGCTCGGCACGCACAACTCGCTCGGCCTGGCCAAGGCGAAAAACGCCCGCTTCCTCCTGGCCAGCACCAGCGAAGTCTACGGCGATCCCGAACGCCATCCGCAGCCCGAGAGCTACTGGGGCAACGTCAATCCGATCGGCATCCGCGGCGTCTACGACGAGGCCAAACGCTTTGCCGAGGCCATGACCATGGCGTACCACCGCTCGCACGGCATCAACACGCATATCGTCCGCATCTTCAACACCTACGGCCCACGCATGCGGCTCGACGACGGCCGGGTCGTGCCCAATCTCATGGGCCAGGCGCTGCGCGGCGAACCGTTGACGGTCTACGGCGACGGCTCGCAGACGCGCAGCTTTTGCTTCGTCAGCGACCTGGTCGACGGCATTTATCGACTCTTGCACGCCGACTTTCACGAGCCGGTCAACCTCGGCAATCCGAACGAGGTGAGCATCCTCGATTTCGCCAAAGAGATCCTGGCGTTGTCGAACACGAAGGTTGACATCAAGTACGAGCCGTTGCCGCAGGACGATCCGAAAGTGCGTCGGCCGGACATCACGCGTGCTCGCACGTTGCTGGGCTGGGAGCCGAAGGTCGATCGGCACGAGGGCATGCGCCGGACGATGGAGTACTTCCGCGGGGCGATCAAGAAGTAGGGACAAGCTGCCAGCTTATCCCTGTCGCTTCAGGGACAAGCTGGCAGCTTGTGCCTACGATAGATGAACA
>JACQFG010000071.1 GCA_016200155.1 Planctomycetota bacterium
GCCTGCGCACCACCGGCGTGCGCGCAGCCGTCGAACGCAGCGTGGACATCAAAACGGTGCGCGGCATCGAGATTGCCGAGCATCCGTGGAAGAAGATGATGGGCGTCAACAAGCCCGCCGCCGAGCCGTTGGCCGAGCTGGTGCCGCACGACAATTACTACCTCCGCTTCAAGACGTTCGCGAAGTTCAACGAGTTCAGCGTCCTGATGGACAAGTGGGGCACGCCGGCCAGCCGGGCGTATGAATCGCAAAGCCGGGACCACGCTCTCAAGGAACGCTATGAACGCCAGCTCTGCCTGAAGAGCACGTACCTGGGGCGAACGCTGGGCCCGCTCTTGATCAAGAGCATCGCGATCACCGGCAGCGACCCGTACATCCGCGAGGGCACCGATGTCACCGTGCTCTTCCACGTCAACAATCGCTCTCTTTTCCTCACGGGCGTCGAACAATTCATCGACGAGGCACGCAAGGAGCACGGCGCTCGGCTCAAGGAGTCGAAGCAGGTCTACAACAGCATTCCCATCGAGAGCTTCGTGACGCCGCTGCGCGAGGTCAGCGTGCATCGGGCCGGCTTCGGCGACTTCGTGGTCTATTCGAATTCGCCGGTCGGCCTGCGCCGCGTCATCGATACCCATCAGCGCAAGCACAAGTCACTGGCGAGTTCGCTCGACTTCCAGTACATGCGCACCGTCTTCCGCGCCGACGACAAGGAGGAAGACGGCTTCGCGTTTCTCTCCGACGCCTTCATCCGCCAGCTCGTAGGCCCGGCCAGCAAGATCAAGGAGATGCGCCGCCTCGAAGCGATGACCAGCATGAGCATGGTCAACAACGCCGCCCTGTTCGCCGCGTGGGAGACGGGCAAGCTGCCGGGCGATCATGACGCGCTGCTCAAGGCCGCTCATCTGAAGCAGGAGCATCTCTTTGTGCCCGAGGGCAAGCCGATCCGCTGGGACGCCACACAGAAGACGGCAGTGTCGGATGTGTACAACACGCTCCACTTCACGACCCCGTTGATCGAGACGCCGATCGACAAGATCACGTGGTACGAGGACCAGACCTATCGCGAATTCCGCGTCGGCTACGAACAGCTCTGGCGGCAGTTCTTCGACCCCGTCGGCATCCGCTTCAATCTCGGCAAGGAGCAAATCAAGCTCGAGGTCTACGTGCTGCCAATGGTCAACAATGCCGAGTACAACAAGCTTCGGCAATGGACCGGTCGGGACGTCATGCAGTTCGATCCGTCGAAGCTGTCGCCGCGGTCGCTCCTGCAGTTCACGACGAGCATCGGCGGCGATTTCAAATGGGGCCTGATTCGGTTGGACGACAACAAAACGCTGGCCCGGCTTGGCGAATGGTGGATCCGCAATGACCTGTTATCGAAGGAACGCACCGAATATGATACCGAAGCCGCCCGCTTGATCCTGCAGCTTCCCATCACCGCCGGCATCGGCGACCGCGGCAACTGGATTCGCGGTCTCGTGATCGCAACCCTGAAGGACACGGATCGATTCGGCCCCGCCAAGTTCACCGACTCCACGTACAACGCCACCGTCATCACCAAGATGACGCTTGGGCCCGACAGCAAGATCGTCAAGAACTTGAACGAGAAGCTTGAAAAGGGCAAGTTGCAGCAGGTGGTCGTGTATTACGCCACCATCGACGACGGCTGGTACATCGGCTTCGACAAGCAAGCGTTGAAGGACCTGATCGATCGCGCCGAGCAACGCAAAAAGAACCCGCCGAAAGCGGACACCGTCGACACCAACGCCTCGTGGCACGTTTCGCCGGCGGCTGCAATCCAGGCCGGCGAAGCGCTGCGCCAGTATCTCGAATGGGAGACCCACAAGCGTGCCCTGCCCAACGATGCCCTCTGGTACATTCTCTATCGCGCGAAACTCATCGACGCGAAGACGCCGGAACCCGCCAAGCGCGACGCGGCCCTCAAATACCTCGGCTTCATCCCCGTCAGCCCCGACGATGTGCCCTACCGCTACGACGCCGCCCGGGACGAGATGGTCAATCAGCGTCACGGTTCGCTGCGTCAGCCGACCTTGCATCCCAGCATCGCGGACACCTCGCCGCTGGTCGAACTGCTGGCGCGATTTCCGTCGCTGCGGGTCGATCTGCGCTTCCGTGAAGACGGCTTCCACTCGACCCTGACGCTGCAGCGGAAGACGATGAAGTAACGGAACCACGGAGCCAAATTCAAGGCAGCCACGGAAGGCACGGAACAAACACGGAAGTATCCAGGAGCGTAGGTGCCCTCCTACTTTTCCTTCCGTGATTTCCGTGTCATTCCGTGGCTGCCTTTCTGGGATGATCCGCATTCATCAGCCCTTGCAGTTCTTCTTGAGTTTGTCGGCATATCTGACACAATATCCTCAAGAGCCGAACAAACCCAAAGGCAACCACACGTGAACCTGAAGACTGTCTATTTGTGTCTGGCGATTTCGGTCTGCGGAATCGCGATCGCCGTCGTCGCTCCGACAATCGACGGCGTCCCTCAAGTCGGCGAACCGGGGGATGCTTACGCTCAGCGCATTCGGCCGCTGTTAAAGAAGTATTGCCTTGAGTGTCACACGAAGAAGCTTCACAAGGGCGATCTCGACCTGGAACGCTTCGAATCGGTCGCCGACATTCGCAAGGACTTGAAGCCGTGGCCGCACGTGATCGAGCGCGTCGAACAGGGCGAGATGCCGCCGAAGGACAAGCCGCAGCCGAGCGCCGAGGAGCGCCAGGCGCTCGTTGCCTGGGCGCGTGCGATGCTGGCGGCCGAGGCGCGGGCGCGGAAGGATGATCCGGGGCACGTGCCGTTGCGCCGGCTGAGCAATGCGGAATACGACTGCACGATCCGCGACCTGACCGGCGTTGACCTGAAGCCGACGCGCGAGTTCCCCGCGGACGGCGCCGGCGGCGAGGGTTTTACCAACGCCGGCGAATCGCTATCCGACATTACGCCGGCCCTGTTCACGCGTTATCTCGAAGCCGGCAAGGACATCGCAGACCACGCGGTGCTGCTGCCCGACGGTTTCCGCTTCAGCCCGGCCAAGACGCGCCGCGACTGGACCGACGAAAGCACCGCCCGGCTACGAAAATTCTACGGCGCTTTCACGAACGACGGCCGGCTCGCGTTTCAGCCGTACTTGCTGGCGACGATCCGGCATCGCGACGCGCTGACGTCCGGCAAGACTTCGCTGGCCGCCGTCGCCGCCAAGGAAAAGCTCAACGCGAAGTACCTCGGCGTGCTCTGGCAATCGTTGACGGACAAGACACCTTCCATGCCGCTCGATTCGATTCGGTCAAGCTGGAGCACCGCAACGGAGAAGGACGCCGCCGCGCTCGGGGCGGAAATCGCCGACGAGCAAAAGGCTCTCTGGAAGTTCGTGCCGATCGGCAGCTATCGCTACGGCGCCACGACCCGGCAAGTCGCCAGCGATCCCGCGGCCAGCGAGGTGCAGCCGATCAAGCTCGCGGTCAAGCCGGCGCCGGGGCAGAGCGAGGTCGTGATCTATCTCGCTGCCCGTGACCTCGTGCCGGCCGGCAAGGATGCTCGCATTGTCTGGCAGCGTCCGCGCTTCGAGGGGCCTGGCAAGACGGCGCTGCTGTTGAAGGATTATCCGCAGTTCGGCCTGGCTTACGAGGTCGATCACGCCGCGATCTTCGCCGACGCTGCCAAGTACCTCAGCGCCGCCGCCGAGATCGCGCATGACAAGAAGCTCTCGGCCGCCGAGTACGCTCAGAAGAACAAGCTCGATCCGGACCTGCTGAAACGCTGGTTGACGGTCGTCTCCCTCGAACCGGTGGGCAAGGATGTCGTCAAGCTGCCCGCCATGCTCCCCGCGGCGCCGCTGGAGCTGCTGGATCAAAAGACGCCGAAGAACGATGCTCGGCCCTGGATCAATGGCTGGCGGCGCAACGGCGTCGACCTGCCGGTGCTCGTCTCGAACGCGTCCGACACCGTTCAGCAGATACCGGGCACGGTGCCGCCCCACAGGATCGCCGTCCATCCGACGCCCAAGGAGTTCGTCGCCGTCGCGTGGAATAGCCCCGTCGCCGGCAAGGTGAGGCTGGCAGCGTACATCAAACACGCCCATCCCGCCTGTGGCAACGGCGTCGCCTGGTGGATCGAGCATCGCCGCGCGGACAAGGCGTCCATCGTTGCCGAAGGCTTGCTCGGCCTGGGCGAATCGGCGAACGTGCCCACCAAGGTCATCGACGTCGACAAGGGCGACCGCGTCGTTCTCGCCATCGACGCCCACAACGGCGATCACACCTGCGACCTCACCGAGATCAACCTGATCGTCCTCGATTCCGCGAAGCCTGTGCACGTCTGGGACCTCGCCGCCGACGTCGCCAATTCCGTGCAGGCCGGCAACCCGCACGCCGACAAGCACGGCAACAAGGAAGTCTGGTCCTTCGTCCGCGGCCCGGCGAAGCCTGGCAGCAAGGCTACCAAGAAACAGATCATCCCCGCGAACTCAGTGCTCGGCCAGTGGCGCACCGCCGCGACCGATCCCGCGCGCCGCGCCGATGCGGACAAGTTCGCCGTCCAGGTGCAATCGCTGCTGATCGGCAAACGGCCGGCAAAGGAGAAGGATCCCGATCGCTTGCTCTTTGATTTGCTCGTCTCTGCGGATGGCGCGTTGTTAGGCGGCCTCGACTTGACGCGCTTTGCCAAGCCTGGTCCCGATCGCCTGAAATACGGCCTGCCCAAGGATCAATTTGGCCCGGACGCCAATCTCACCGCGCCAACGAACTCCACGATCGCCGTGCGTTTGCCTGCCGCGTTGTTCCGTGATCGCGAGTTTGTCGTCGAAGGCAAGCTCGATGCGCCTCCGGGTGAACGGGTCGTCGTCTTCCAGGCGTCGACTACCATGCCGGGCCGCGATCTGCGCTGGAGCGGCGTTGGCGCGGTCGTTGCCTCGGGCAATTCCGCGGCCTACAAGCGATTGCTCGATGGACACGCCGAGTTCCGTCGCAATTTCCCTTGGTACCTTTGCTTTCCAAACGTCGTGCCCACCGATGAAGTCGTCAGCCTGAAAATGTTTCATCGCGAGGACGAGCCGCTGGAGCGACTGTTCCTCGACGCGAAGCAGAAACAGCAGATCGATCACCTGTGGACCGAGCATCGCTTCATCAGTCAGCAACCGGTGGCCGAGAACGATTACTTGCCGCAGTTCATCGGCTACGTGACGCAGGACCAGCCGAAGCAGTTGCTCGATTACTTCGAAAGTCAGCGACCGGTGTTCAAGAAGCGCGCCGACGATTTTGTTAAGGATGCTGTCGCCGCCGAGCCTACCCACCTGGCCGCCCTCGTCGATTTCGCGGCGCGTGCCTATCGCCGGCCGCTTCTTGAGAAGGAGAAAGCCGGTTTGCTCGAACTGTATCAGAAGCTGCGCAAGAAAGGCGTGGCGCACGACGAGGCCTTCCGCGGCACGTTGACGCGCGTGCTGGTCGCGCCGGCGTTCCTGTTCCGCATCGAGAAGGCGCCGCCCGGCAAGACGCCCGCCGCCATCGACGACTGGGAACTCGCAAGCCGGCTCAGCTATTTCCTGTGGTCGTCCGCGCCCGACGAGGAGTTGCACCGTCTCGCCGGCGCCGGCAAGCTGCGCGACCCGCAGGTGCTCGCCGACCAGACGAAACGCATGCTCAAGGACAAACGCCTGCGCTCCCTGGCGATCGAGTTTGGCACGCAGTGGATTCACGTGCGCAACTTCGATGCGCTGAAGGAGAAGAACGAGAAGCTGTTCCCGACGTTCAACCCGAAGCTGCGCAAGGCGATCTACGAGGAATCGATCCTGTTCTTCCAGGACCTTTTCCAGAGCGATCGCGCCGTGACGCAGGTTCTCGACGCGGACTACACGTTTCTCGACGAAACCTTGGCAAAACACTATGGCATTCCGGGCGTTGCCGGGCCACAATGGAGGAAAGTCGACGGCGTGCGCAAGTACGGCCGTGGCGGCGTCCTCGGCCTGGCGAGCGTGCAAGCCAGGCAGTCGGGCGCCTCACGCACCAGTCCGGTGCTGCGCGGCAACTGGGTCGTCGAAACGCTGCTCGGCGAAAAGCTGCCCCGCCCGCCGGCCAACGTGCCGGCAATCCCCGACGAGGAAGGTGGCGCCGACAAGCGAACCACGCGCCAGCAGGTCGAGAAGCACGTGTCGGACAAGTCCTGTGCCGCCTGCCACGTGCGCATCGACCCCTACGGTTTCGCGTTCGAGAACTTCGACGCCATCGGCCGCTGGCGCACGAAGGAAGTCGGCGGGCAGCCGGTCGATGCGAAGGCGAAACTCAAGGATGGCGATGGCGCCGAGTTCGAGGGAATCGATGGATTGCGCGGTTATCTGATGACGAAGAAGAAGGATGTCGTCGTGCGGCTATTCTGCCAGCGCTTGTTGGGCTATGCTTTGGGAAGAGCGACCACGCTGTCGGATACGTCGCTGATCGACGAGATGGTGGCGGAGTTGCACAAGAACGATGGGCGGATCTCGGAGGCGGTGCTGACGATTGTTCGCAGTCCGCAGTTTCGGATGAGACGCGGCGAGGATTTGGCAGACTAGCGAAATTCGATTCACTGCGGATGGTAGAATGGAAGCGCGGCCAGCCTGGAGAAAATCATGACACAAATTACCGTGCAGCTTACGCCGGAAGCCGAACAGCGCCTGCGCCAACGAGCCAATGAACGCGGGGAATCGCTTGAAGCCTTTCTCGGCGAACTGGCAGAAAAGGCGGCCAACGGCGACGGGACCGCTTCGGACTTGCTCGGTCAGGGGCTTGAATGGCTGACGCAGCGCAGTGCCGACGACGTGCAGGCTGCGCGGCGCCGAATTTTGGGCGAGGCATCTGCCGTGCGAGAAATCCCAGCCGGCAAGACGATCCTCGACATGGTGGAAGGAAAATGGCCCGGCAGTGAAACGGACGCTGAGATTCAAGACGCCCTGAAAAGGATGTCCTAGTGCCGCAGCCGACGCTTTACCTGCTGGACACAAAATTGGATTGATCCGAGCGTATGACAGCTTCTGACCGAGACAAAGAGGAGTGGATCTCCGATGGACGACCTTCAAGAAAAAGTTTTTTCCCGTCGCAACTTCCTCCGCGGGGTTGGCGTCACCATGGCACTGCCGTGGCTGGAGTCGGTTCCGGTGCTGGGGCAGGAGCGCGCCGCGGAGCCGCCGGTGCGGTTTGCGTGTCTGTTTGCGGGCAACGGGTTTCACAGCCGGGAGTGGTGGGCGCGCGGCGAAGGCGCAAAGATGGAACTGGGCCGCGTGCTGGAGCCGCTGAATCCCTATCGCGAAAAGATACTGTTCCTGCGCGGACTGTACAACGAGGAAGCGCTGATCGGCGGCATTCATAGCTGCCAGACGGGCAACCTCTTGACCGGGGCACGCCTGGCGCCCGGCGGCGAGATTCGCTCGGGCATCAGTTGCGACCAGGTCATCGCCGGCCGGCTGCGCGAGCAGACCAAGGTGCCCAGCCTCGTGCTCGGCTGCGAGCCGTCGATCGCGGCGATTCACAAGAATTATTCGATGGTCTACAGTTCGCACATCTCGTGGAGTTCCGCGACCACGCCCACGCCGCTCGAAGTCTATCCGGCCCGGGCGTTCGATCGGCTGTTTCGCGATGACGTCGGCCGGGCGGACCGCAGCGTGCTCGACGCCGTCATCGAAGACACGCGCGGCCTGCGCAACAGCGTCAGCCGATCCGATCAGCGCCGGCTCGACGAATACCTCTCGTCGGTGCGCGAGGTCGAGCAGCAACTCGAGCGCGCGGGCCAAAACGGACGACTGCAAGGCTGGCGGCCGACCCTCGAACGCCCCAACGTCGCCCGCCCCGCCGACGGCATGCCCCAGGACGTCGATCAGCACATGCGGCTCATGTGCGACATCCTCGTTCTCGCCTTCCAGACCGACACCACGCGCGTCTGCACGCTGAAGCTGAACAACGACCACTCCTCCTTGCGCTTCCCCAACCTGCGCTCGGAACGGCCCAACCAGGGCATCGATTACATGATCCACCATCTGCTCTCGCACACCAACGGCGCCGACTGGCTCGCCGTCAACCGGTTCTTCACCGAGCAACTGGCCTACATCGCCGGCCGGCTCGATCGCATCCAGGAAGGCACGAGGACCCTGCTCGACAACTCGATGATCCTCTACTGCTCGAGCATGATGACCGGCAACCACGAGAACAATCAGCTCCCCGTCGTGATGCTCGGTCGCGGCGGCGGCCAGATCCGCACGGGCCGCGTGCTTGACTACACGGGTCGCCCGAATCGCAAGATGTGCAGCTTGTACCTGTCGCTCCTGGACAAGGCCGGCATTCGGCTCGACCGCTTCGGCGATTCCACCCAGCGGCTACAGGAGATTTAGCCAGTGGTTTCGTAGCGACAAGCTGCCAGCTTGTCGGCTTTTCGTACAGCCGACAAGCTGGCAGCTTGTCGCTACGAGAAGCCTGATCGCACGCATTATTTCTGGCTTTTCCGCTTTCCTCGTGCCGATCAATCAAGTAGAATTGTAACGATCCCGCCGAGCGCCCTCCCACCACGAACGCGAGAAATCCGCCATGCCTTCCAAGCTCGGATGTGCTGACTTCCAATCGACGATGAGCCTTGATCGCCGCAGCTTTGTCAAGGCCGGCGTCCTTGGCGCGGCCGGGTTGTCGCTCGGAGAGCTTCTGCAGGCTGAGGCGCGCGGTAACCAGACCGAGCAGACGCGCCGGCCTTCCGTCATCATCCTGTGGATGCGCGGCGGGCCGAGCCATATCGACATGTGGGACCCGAAGCCCGACGCTCCCGTGGAATACCGCGGCGAGTTCGGCGTCATGAATACCAATGTGCCCGGCGTGCTGCTTTCCGACATGCTGCCGATGTGCGCGCGCATCCAGGACAAGTGGTCGATCGTCCGCAGCATGCACCACGAGGACCCGGGGCATTCGACCGGCGACCAGATTTGCTTCACCGGCTATCCGTCGGGCCCGAACCCCGACGAGAACGTCTATCCCAGCTGCGGCTCGATCGTCGCCAGGCAGCTCGGTCATCAGACGCCCCAGCTGCCCGCGTATGTCATGATCCCACGGCTTTTGCCTGGCGCCGGTCCGGGGTACCTCGGCATGGCGTACAAGGCGTTCGAAACGCAGGCCGACCCTGCGAACCCCGGACCCTTCAGCGTGCCGAACTTCTCGCTGCCCACCGGCGTCACGCTCGAGCAAGTCGGCGATCGCCGGCACCTTCTGCGTTCGTTCGACACGATCCGCCGCGACCTCGACAATACCGGCCAGCTCAGCGCTCTCGATCGCTACAACCAGCAAGCGTGGGACATCCTGACCTCGAATGCTGCCCGCGACGCCTTCGACATCGACCGCGAGCCGGCGTCGATCCGGCAACGTTACGGATTCATGGAACGCTTCGATCCCGGCGCCGCCAACCGCTGCGGCGCCCCGGCCTGGAGCCAGCGCATCCTGCTGGCCCGCCGTCTCGTCGAAGCCGGCGTTCGGCTCGTTACTGTGGATTTGCGCTGGTGGGACACGCATGTCCTCGGCTTCGATTCGCTGCGGCGCGGGTTCCTGCCTCGCTTCGATCAGGCGTACTCCGCCCTCATCGAGGACCTCGAACAGCGAGGCTTGCTCGAATCGACGCTGGTGGTTGCGTGGGGCGAGTTCGGCCGCACCCCGCGCGTCAACAACGATGCCGGCCGCGATCACTATCCAAACGTCTTCAGCGCGGCTCTGGCAGGCGGCCCGGTGCGCGGCGGGCGCGTGGTCGGCTCGTCCGATTCGCGCGGCGCCTTCCCGCTGGCGAATGCGAAAATGCCGCAAGACGTGTTGATGACGATGTACCGCCACCTCGGCGTCGATCCGAACGTGCAATACACCGACGGCTCCGGCCGGCCGCATCCGGTGCTGTCGAGCGGGCGCGTGATTGAAGAATTGTCGTAGAGATGCCGCTTGCGGCTTAGCGTTCGCGTGACGTCATGCGAACGCAAAGCCGCAAGCGGCCAAATGAGTTCACTTCGCTTTCGGCACCACGCTGGTGTTCTTTTCGGTCGGGAAATTCGCGGGGATCGGGATCGTCACATTGCCGGTCACGGCCCATTCGGTGCCGCGCAAAAGCGTCGTCTGAAAGCCGACGCACAGCATCGCGTTCACGTCATGGCCCATCGGCGTGTGGAAGACGCGTCCCTTGCCATACGTCACGGTCCAGATCATCGGCTCGTGGACGCCGGTGCCCTTGCCTGCCGGAGCGTGGGCGGTGGCGAGCAGGTGCACGTTCTCGATGGGGCCGCGCATGTTGTCGTAGAGTTCGTCGTTGTTGTGCAGCCATTCGAGCGGCATGCCCTTGGTGATGGGGTGCTGGTCGTCGCGGATGTTGACGGAGAACTTGCCGGTGTAGCGATGCCCCGGGCCGTCCCCCTTGCCCTTGGGGACGATGACCTTTTTGCCGTTGTCGTCGAGGAACAGGCGGTCGCCGGTGTTGGCGCCGTACCAGCCCATGCCGACCATCTTGCGATAGTCGTCCCAGCCGCCGAAGGAGTTGTTGGCGGCGTGCACGATTACCAGCGCGATCTTGCCGCCCTTGAGGCGTTCATCGAGAGCGGTGTTGATATGCTTGGGCCAGGGCTGGCCGTTGTAGTTGCTGACGATGACGTCGTAGTTGTCGAAATCGATTTTCCAGGTGGTCAATGCCGCCTGGGCGAGCTTCAGCTGTTCGTTGAACTTGGGGAGGGCGGCCTCGTACTTGGCCAGGTCCTCCTTGTACTTGGCGGCGGCCTTTTCATCCTTGCTGTCCTTGGGCTTGGCCGGCTTGGCCAGCGTCGGCATCTGGGGCGAAGTGGCGACATCGACGCTGAAACGGCCGTTGTCGAGCAGGGCCTGTTTCATGATCGGCGTTGTCGCTTTCCAGTTGTGATTGTTCTGCCCGTCGATCAGGACGACGCGGATTTTCTTGTCGCCGGCAGCTGCGGTTGCCGCCAGGACGCCGACGAGGACGCAGGAGAGGAACATGCGCATGGTGAGTACTCCGTAGGTCAGGCTTTCGAGCCTGACAATTTTGCGTGACAGTCAGGCTGGAAAGCCTGACCTACATAGGAAAAAAAACCCACGCGCGAATCGGCGTGGGTCGAGGGAATCGCGGGCACTCGGTTAGAGCACCATTTCCTTGAGGCTCTTGAGCGGCAGGACGCGGACGACGGTCTTGGCGGGCTTGGCCTTGATGGTCATGGCTTCGCCGGTCTTGGGGTTGCGGCCTTCGCGTTCGGGTTGCGGCGGACGGACGCGCTTCTTGATCTTCAAGAGGCCGGGCAGCTGGAAGATGCCGGGGCCTTTCTTGCCGATCTGGCTCTTGATGAACTCGCTGAGCCCATCGAGGACGGCGCCGACCTGTTTCTTGGTCAGACCGCTTTTCTCCGCCAGGGCGGCATACACTTCGGTTTTCGTCGCTGCCTTCGCCTTGCTAGCCATGGATGCTCCTTCACTGAGACAAAGATTTGGAAAGTTCCACCTGAAATCAAATGATGTCGCGTGGATCAAGTTAGATTCCACGGCGCTCAAAGTCAATGACAAAATATCGAAAAAATCAAGGAATTTTGCAGTTTTTCGGCCGCCGGGCATTAACCGACCCATGCCGCATCGACGGGTGGATAGCTTACCAACTCGGCGGGCGTGAACCATAGGTTAATTTCCGCAGCGGCGTTTTCCGTACTGTCGCTGCCATGGATGAGGTTGTTCTGCACGCTGATGCCGAAGTCGCCACGGATGGTCCCCGGCGGAGACTTGGCGCCGTCGGTCTTGCCCATCATCTCGCGCACGACGGCGACGGCCTCGCGCCCTTCCCAAACGATCGCGACGACCGGGCCGCTAGTCAGAAAATCGAGCAGCGAATCGTAGAACGGCTTACCCTTGTGGACCGCGTAGTGCTTCTCGGCCAGGTCGCGGCTCGGCTGCACGAACTTCATGGCGACGAGCCGCAGGCCTTTCTGCTCGAAGCGCTGGATGAGCGTGCCGACGAGCCGGCGCTGGATGCAATCGGGTTTGAGGAGGACGAGAGTGCGCTGCATGAAAAAGTCTCCCGGTTTACGTTTAGCGCTCACGTGGCGCCATGCGAGCGCTAAACGTAAACAACAAACGAAAACATCACCTTACAAACGTATTCACTTTCGCCAAAAACGCCGCGTTGGTGTCGAAGCGCGGCAGCTGCTGCACGAGAGATTCCATGGCCTGCCGCGGTTCGAGCTGCATCAGGCTGCGGCGCAACAATGTCACCTGCGGAAGCTCTTCCTTCGAGAAGAGACGTTCTTCCTTGCGCGTGCCGGACTGGGCGATGTCGATGGCGGGGAAGATGCGGCGATCGGCGAGCTTGCGGTCGAGGACGAGTTCCATGTTGCCGGTGCCCTTGAACTCCTGAAAGATGACGTCGTCCATGCGGGAGTTGGTTTCGATGAGCGCGGTGCCCATGACGGTGATCGAGCCGCCTTCGTCGAAGACGCGGGCGGTGCCGAAGAGGCGTTTGGGGATTTCCATGGCGCGGACGTCGATGCCGCCCGACATGGTGCGGCCGCCGCCGGACTGGTTCTTGTTGTAGGCGCGGGCGAGGCGTGTGAGGCTGTCGAGCAGGACGAAAACCTCCTTGCCCTGTTCGGTCAAGCGTTTTCCCCGCTCCATGACCAGCTCCGCGAGGCGGGCGTGCTCGGAGGCGTCGCGGTCGGAGCTGCTGGCGATGACTTCACCCTTGATCGTGCGGCGCATCTCGGTGACTTCCTCGGGCCGTTCGTCGATCAGCAGCATGAAGATTTTCATTTCCGGATGGTTCTTGGCAACCGCCTGGGCGATGTGCTGGAGCAGGATGGTCTTGCCGGTCCGCGGCGGCGCGACAATCAGGCCGCGCTGGCCTTTGCCGATCGGCGTCAACAGGTCCATGACGCGCGTGGTCAACGGCTCCTTGCCGGACTCCAGGCGGATGCGTTCGTGCGGGTCGATCGGCGTCAACTCGTCGAAGTTGCGCTGCGGGAACTGTTCGGGCGGGATGCCTTCAATCGTGGCAACGGTCTTCAAGCGCGGCCCGGAACCGCGATGGCCCGGCTCGGTCGGTCCGGAGATTTGCATGCCGGGACGCAACTTGAATTTTTGCAGCATGCGCTGCTCGACGAACGGATCGGCCGGCTGCGCCACGTAACTCTTCGCGGGATTGCGCAGAAAGCCGTAGCCCTTCGGATGCAGTTCGAGGATACCTTGCGCGAGGGTCATGGGGGGTTCCGGTTGTTTACGTTTAGCGCCCGCGCGGTCCGGCGACGGCGGCGCGCCGCTGCGAGGGATGGTACGGGCGCTAAACGAAGATCAGACCTTGCGATACTGCGTCGTCGCCTCGAAGGTGCCGTCGGGCAGCGGAGCAAGCTGATAGTCGCCGAACAGGTTCGGCGCCTCGGCCTGCATCAGCTTCAGCACGGCGATCGCCAGCTTGCGGATTTCGGTCTCGGCGTGGCGGTTGCCGCGCAGCTCGATGAAATGCCGCAGGGCGCGGGCATTGGCGGTGACGAAGATCTTCGTCTCGGTGGCGTTGGGCAGCACGCTGCGCGCCGCTTGCCGGGCCAGCTTGCGCCGCAGCGTCTTGTCCGGCTCGCTCTCGAAGACCTTGAGCAGCTTCTCGGTGAGACGCATGTACGCCTTGTGCGAATCGGCGACCGCATCGAGCCAGAGGCGGTGCAGCTCGGGATCGTCGGCAATGCAATCGGGCTCGACGTACTCGGCAATCGATTCATCGACATAGCGTTGCGACAGTTGACTATACCCGAAACCGGCGCGATGTCGAATCAATTCGTGGGTCAACGAGCGCGAAACGCCGGTGAAGAGCAGGTTCCAGACGGCGTGCTCGAGGACCGACCCGTGGCCGACTTCGAGGATATGGCCGATGTATGCCTGGTTGCCGCCCGGCCTGGGCTTGGCGAACGACATGTAACAGATGCGGCCCGCGGTCTCCACTAAATGTTCGCCGGCGACCTCCGTGTCTGTTTGCCAGGAAACGCCGTGATCGCCCAGAAAACGATCGATCTCGGCGTCATTGGTCTCCTGTCGGCCCATGACGTAGACGGCCGGCTCGCGAATGATTTTTATGTCGGCGGGTGAGCTTAAATCGGCCATGCAGTCGTCCTTGAGGGGATGAGCACTCTCGCATCTTGACACTTCGTACGCCAATGTTCAACGTAATCGAAGAACTGGCATTTGGATTTATCTGGCAGCGTTCCACGTTGTTATGATACACTAATGTCAGGCGGGAGGAAATCATGTTAACAGAAAACGCAACGAAGGGGAACCATTATTCCGGCATCGATCGGCAGCTTGAGGCTTATGCAGAATCCTGGCAGCGAGACCATGATGCCGCCAAGGAATGCTGGGTCCTGGAGGACCTCGTCTCCATCGGTCTGTCGGTGTGCGGCCTTCTCGAACGAGCCGAGCGTGCATGGCGGGAACGCGTGTTTCGCGGCGTCGTCGAATTCGACCAGGAGATGAACGACAAGTGCCGCCGACTTTGGGATCACTGGCTAGGCGTGACAAAGAAGGTCGCAGCCCAGGTCGACGAAATGGAACGCGCGTTCAGTTCCGTCAAGGGCGCCAGCGAACTGCATGGCGCCGTCGCGAAGGTCTCCGATCACCTCAGCCAATGGCAGGCGCCCCGGCTCTCGCTTGCGGTCGGCTTGCGCGAAATGACGCTCACGCAACAAGAGGCGGACGAATTGCAGCGCCGGATCGAGGAAGCTAGAAAGAACCCGCCGCGAATGCCGACGCGTAAGATGGAAGTACGAGACGCTTCTTTCCTGGACAAATCTTGAACGTCGGGCAGAGTCAATATTCTGCATTCCACGTCTCGACAACTTGCCTTTCTTCCCCATGGTCTTGTAATCTCGTTGGAGTTCCGAACGGCATCTCCAAAGGAGCAAGGACAAAACCATGAGCACCGAAAGCACGGGAAGCGCGGCAACCCCCAATCCCCTCAACGCCATCGAGTTCGACCCCGATCGTCATGCCGACCTGGTCAAAGGATTTTCCTGCGGCGACGAAGCCTACGAGCAAGACCTCGCCAGATGGCTCCGCGAAGATGCTGCCCAAACGCTCGCGGGCGGCGGCAAAGTCTGGCTCTATGCAACTGAAGCAAAAGAAATCGTGGGCTTCGGCTCCCTCGCCATCACGCGCTGGAACTTTCCTGAGTCGGCATCGAATCGCGTCAGCCTTGCCCTTATTCCCGCCGTCGCTCTCCAGAAGCAATTCTGGGGCAAGCCGGATGGACCGCGCGAGAACCGCTACTCGTCCCAAATTCTCGACCATCTCCTCACCGAAGCGGCCCGTCTGAAAATCGACGTGCCAATCCTCGGCCTGTTCGTTCATCCGGAAAACAAGCGCGCCATCAAGGCCTACGAACGCGCAGGATTCACTTTGTTCGCCAAGACCTATTTCGACAAAGCGACAGGTGTCATCTATTTGAGCATGCTGCGGCCGATCGTGGCGCCCCCAGGATGATCACGGCCGTGCGTGTCAAATTTGTTCCATGTATGTAAGAAACTGCCGCGCACAGCGATCGAGGTTCTCCTCTCCGCCGCCGCCCTTGAGATACGAACACATCTCGTAGGCGACATATCCCCGATAGCCGATCTTCGTCAAAGCCTTGAAGAACTTGTGATAATCGATGAACCCCTCGCCCATCGGCACGGCGCGGATCGAATCGACGTCGCGCGTATAGTTGACGAGCGGCGGCTGATAGCGGAAGCGCGGCCGGCGCACGTAGTCGGCGACCGTCGTGTGCACGAGGTACGGCGCCATTTTCAGCACCGCAGCTTCCAGGTCCATGCCGTGCAGCGCCGGCGCCCAGGCATCGAACATCGCCTTGCAGTTCGGCTCGGCGACCTCCTCGAGCAGGTCGAACATCGTCTCGTAATGGACCGCCGTGTCGTGATGGTTCTGCACGCCGAGCGTGACGCCGAACGTTGCGGCCTGTTGGGCGCATTCCTTGAGCGACGCAACGGTCGCGGTCCACTGCTGATCGTACGGCGTGCGCAGATCGTCGTAGCTCGTGAAGATGCGGATGAGCGAGCAATCGAGCGATTGAGCGAGGCGGGCGAGTTCGCGGACGTAGAGGATCTGCATTTCGCGCGCGGGAATGTCGGGCCGATCGCTGCCGAGCGTGAAGTCGTTGTAGCCGGCCAGGCAGACAACTTTCAGTTGCAAGTCGCGCAAGATGCGGCGCAGTTCGTCGCACGATTTGGCATCGTGATCGAGGACCGAGAGGTGCGGCCGTTTGGCCATCAGCATGACGCCGTCGAATCCGAGGGACTTCGCCTTGCGCAGGAAATCGGGCAAGGCGAGCCGGGCCTGGCCGGTCCAGACGCCGGCGTAGCTCACGGAATGCAGAGCGGTCTTGAAGCGCATGGGGACTCCTTGGCAGTGGTCGGCAACCAGCTGGGGACATTTTATCCATAAGCCCCAGGATGAGCGCTAGCGATTCCTGAGGGTGAGGGG
>JACQFG010000040.1 GCA_016200155.1 Planctomycetota bacterium
CGAGGAGTAGATATAGACGACGACCTTCTCGCGGGTCCGCTCGATGCGGATGCGGGCGATGCCGGGCCGGCCTTGCTTGACGCGCTTGTTGACGTAGCTCTGGATGAACGCGCGGATCCGGAAATCCTCGACGAGGAGGTCGGCGAACTCCTGCTTGCCGGCGTACCACGTGCTCTGCCAGTCGAGCATGATGCCGGTGCGAAAGCCCGTCGGTCGCACTTTTTGGCCCATGAAAATCACCTATAAGCCGCTTGCGGCGTAGCATACGCTAGGCGCCATGCTACGCCGCATGCGATTTATATGAGAGTTGCCATGGGCCAAAAAGTCAATCCGACGGGCTTTCGCACCGGGATCATGCTCGACTGGCAGAGCACCTGGTACGCCGGCAAGCAGGAGTTCGCCGACCTCCTGGTCGAGGATTTCACGATCCGCAAATATATCCTCGCTTACATCAACAAGCGCGTCAAGCAAGGCCGGCCCGGCATCTCCAGCATCCGCATCGAACGGACGCGCGAGAAAGTCGTCGTCTACATCTACTCCGCCCGCGTCGGCGTCATCATCGGCAAGAAGGGCCAGGAAGTCGACAAGCTCACCAAGGAACTCGAAGATTTGACCCATCGCCATATTGAAATCAAGACCATGGAAGTCGCCCGGCCCGAAGTCGACGCCCAACTCGTCGCCGAGGACGTCGCGGATCAGCTGGAGAAGCGCCAGAGTTTTCGCCGCTGCATGAAGCGCACCATCGAGCAGACGATGGAAGCCGGCGCGAAGGGGATCCGCATTCAGATGTCGGGTCGGCTCGGCGGGGCCGAAATGGCTCGCTGCGAGACCGCCATGGAAGGAAGCATCCCGCTGTCGACATTGCGGGCCAAGGTCGATTACGGCTTCATCGAAGCCAAGTCCGCCCAGGGACACATCGGCATCAAGGTCTGGATCAATAACGGCGATTATCTCGACGACGTGGGAGACGCCAGCGCCGCCACGACGTCCGCCCGCCCCCGAGCGCCGCGTAAGCCGAGACAGCGACGTGAGTCGTGATTAGCGACGCTTCGATGAAGCGTCCTTGAGAGAGGATACCGCTATGCCGCAAATGCCCAAGCGAGTAAAGTTCCGTAAGAATCAGCGTGGCAAGATCAAAGGCAACGCGACGCGTGGCAACTTCGTCGCGTTCGGCGAGTTCGGCCTGCAATCGCTGGAAGGCGGCTGGTTGAGCGCCGAGGCGATCGAGGCGGGCCGCGTGACGGCGAGCCACTTCATGCGCGGCGACGGCCGGCTGTACATCCGCGTCTTTCCGCACAAATCGGTGACCGCGATCCCGCTCGAAACGCGCATGGGCAAGGGCAAGGGGGAGCCGGAATACTGGGCCGCCGTCATCAAGCCCGGCATGGTCCTGTTCGAGATCGCCGGCATCCCCGAGACGTCGGCCCGCGATTGCCTGGCGCGCGTGGCGTACAAGATGCCGTTCAAATGTCGATTTGTCCCCAGGCGGCCGAATATCTAACATAAACGTTTAGCCGCTACGCCGTAGGCGTGCGCGGAGGATCAGTGATGAAATCCAATGACCTGCGCCAGATGAGCGATGAGCAGCTCGATCTCACGCTGAAGGAAACGGTGAAGAACCTGTTTCACCTGCGCTTCCAGTCGGCAACCGACCGCCTGGAGACGCCGAGCGAGATCCAGAAGGCCAAGCGCGACGTGGCGCGCATCCATACCATCCTGCTTGAGCGAAAAAAAGGCATCCGCGGACAAAAGCCGACCGTGGCATCGTGAGGGAATAAGGAATGAGCAGTCAGGTAAGAGGCATGCGACGCACCGCCGTCGGCGTCGTCGTCAGCGACAAGATGAAGAAGACGCGGCGCGTCGAGATTCCGCGGCTGGAAAAACATCCGCGCTACGGCAAGTACATCAAGCGCCGCACGATCTGCTACGCCCACGACGAGAAGAACGAATCGCAGGTCGGCGATACCGTCGAGATCATGGAAGCCCGGCCGATGTCGAAATTGAAACGCTGGCGCATGGTCCGCGTCGTCAAGAAGGCCCCGACGCAGGCCGCCGCCCCGAGCGAGCTGGCGCCGCCGGCCGTGTGATAGTAGCAGGCACACTCCGTGTGCCGTGGCTAGAGTTATGGCACACGGAGTGTGCATACTACCTTGGGATGCTCCGATGATCCAGATGTATACGTATCTTGACGTAGCCGACAACACCGGCGCCAAGGAGTGCATGTGCATCAAGGTGCTCGGCGGCACCAAGCGGCGCACGGCAAGCCTCGGCGATATCATCGTCGCCAGCGTTAAGAAGGCGATCCCCGGCGGCGACGTCAAGCCCGGTGAGGTCGTCAAGGGCGTCATCGTTCGCGTCCGGAAGACCATGCGCCGCGAAGACGGCAGCTACGTCCGCTTCGATCGCAACGCCATGGTGCTGCTCAACAAGGAAGACGAAAACCCGCGCGGCACGCGCATCTTCGGCGCCGTCGCCCGTGAGCTGCGCGAACGCGGGTACTTGAAGATTGTCAGCCTCGCCTCCGAGGTGGTGTGAAGTAGCTGTCTTCGTTTAGCGCCCGCTCGGCGCCACGCGGAGGCTAAACAAAGACAGGCCGAAAAGGTACGAGTCATGAGCATCCGTAAAGACGACATCGTGGAGATCATCACCGGCGACGACGCCAGCACGGCGAAGGGTCGTACCACCGCCCGTGTCCTGCGCGTTCTCCCCGATAAGCGGAAGGTCGTCGTCGAAGGCATCAACCGCGTCTATCGACATCTGAAGCCCAATCGCCGTAATGCCCAGGGCGGCCGGCTGTCGAAGGAGATGCCGGTCTCGGTGTCGAACGTGCTGTTGTACTGCAGCAACTGCCAGCGCGGCGTTCGCATTGGCAAGCGTTACGCCGCCGACGGCGCGAAAGAACGCTATTGCAAGAAGTGCGGCGCCGGCCTGGGCGTGTTGAGCAAGGCCCGCGCGTCGTATGCCCAGAAGTAAGACGAGAAATGTCCCCTGATCCGTCCCTTGACGAAGGTTGAGTTATGGCCCGGTTGCATGAAAAATACGCGAAGGAACTCGTTCCGCAGCTTCAAACGAAGCTGGGGCGGACGAACGTCCTGAGCTTGCCGAGATTGCAGAAGATCGTGGTCAACATGGGCGTCGGCAAGGCGCTGCAGGACAAGAACCGCATGGAGCAGGCCGCCGAGCAGTTGACCAACATCGCCGGCCAGCGCTGCCAGATCACCAAGGCCCGTATTGCCGTCAGCGCGTTTCGCTTGCGCCAGGGCAACGAAATCGGCGCCCGCGTGACCTTGCGCGGCCGGCGCATGTACGAGTTCCTCGATCGGCTCGTCAGCGTCGCCTTGCCGCGTATTCGCGACTTTCGCGGTGTCAACCCCAAGAGCTTCGACGGCAACGGCAACTATACGATCGGCCTGACCGAGCAAATGGTATTCCCCGAGATCGACCCCGACAAGGTGAACTTCACTCAAGGCATGGACATCACCTTCGTCACCAGCACCCGCAGCGACGACGAGGCCCGCGAACTGCTGCGTTTGTTCGGCATGCCGTTCCGGGAAGCGTGAGATTTTCAACTAGCCCGGAGCGCAAGCAAGGGCGATGGCAGGAAGTATAAGAACTATGTCCACGACCGCGAAACGAGTTGAGTTCGCACGCGATCTGAAGAAGATCGAGGCGCACAAGTCCGGCAAGAAGAAGCTGGCCCCGCGTGAACGGATTCGCATCCGTTTGCGCTGCCGGATTTGTGGCCGGGCCCGCGCCGTCTATCGCAAGTTCGGCGTCTGCCGCATTTGCTTCCGCGGCATGGCGAACCACGGCTTGATTCCGGGCGTGAAAAAGGCGAGCTGGTAGCGTTGATTTGAATTTGTTTAGCGCCCGCGTGGCGCCATTCGAGCGCTAAACGAATTCCGGAGACATGCGAGTATGATGACCGATTCGATTGCCGACATGTTGACGCGCATTCGCAACGCGAATCGCATCGAGTCGCCGGCGGTGGACATCCCTTCCACGAAGGTGAAGGTGACCATCGCCCAGGTGCTCAAGGACGAAGGCTTCGTCCTCGATTACCAGGTCGGCAAGATGGTGCCCAACGAGCAGGGCCGGCCGGTTTTTCAGGCCGCCGTCGAGCCGGCCGACCCCAAGAAGATTTTGCGCGTCTATCTGAAGTACGGTCCGGACGGCGAGCGCGTGATTCGCCGCATTCAGCGCGTGAGCAAGCCCGGACGCCGATTGTATTGCAGCTACAAGCAGCTCAAGCCGGTCCTGCAAGGCATGGGCATCTCGGTCGTCAGCACGAGCCGCGGCGTCATGAGCGATCGCAAGGCCCGCGCGGAACGTCTGGGCGGCGAGCTGTTGTGTTACGTCTGGTGAGCATTACGAACTTGAAGGTGCGTTATGTCCCGTATCGGCAAACAACCTGTCGTGATCCCGGCCGGCGTCAAGGTGACCGTGGAAGGCAGCAAGATCCGCGTCGAAGCATCCAAGGACAAGAAGCTGGAGCTTCAAGTTCACCCCAACATGAAGGTCGAGTCCGACGGAAAGGTAATCAAGGTCAGCCGTCCTGACGACGAACGCCAGAACCGCGCCCTGCACGGCCTGACCCGCTCGCTCATCAATAACATGGTGCTCGGCGTCACCAAGGGCTATGAGAAACGGCTCAAGGTCGAAGGCATCGGCTACCAGGCGAAGATCGACAAGAAGGCCGTCGTGCTGATGGTCGGCTATTCCAATCCGATCGTCAAAATGCCTCCCGAGGGCGTGACGGTCGAATGCCCCGATGTGAACACGATCATCATCAAGGGGGCGGACAAGCAAGCCGTCGGCCAGTTCGCAGCCGAGGTTCGCGCCGTCCGCAAGCCGGAGCCGTACAAGGGCAAGGGCATCATGTACGAGGGCGAAAAGATTCGTCGCAAAGAAGGCAAGTCGTTCGCCAGCGGGGCGACGTGAGATTTTGGAACGAGCCCGCAGCGCAAGCAAGGGCAACTCTTGCTTGCGCTGCGAGCTCGTGAGTCAGTACGAGGCAGAAATGGACGCACAAAAAACCAAACGCCGGCGCGCGCTGCGTCGCCGCCGGCATGTACGCAGCAAGATCAAGGGGACCGCCGAACGGCCGCGCCTGACGGTTTTTCGCAGCTCCAAGCACATTTACGTCCAGCTCATCGACGACATGACGGGCCAGACGCTCGCCGCCGCCAGCAGCAAGACCAAGGGCGCCGCACTTGCCTACGGCGGCAACATCAAGGCGTCGCAGGCCGTCGGCAAGAAAATCGCCGAGGTCGCCATCGCCAAGGGCATCACCATGGCGGCATTCGACCGCGGCCACTACCGATATCATGGCCGCATCAAGGCTCTCGCCGATGCAGCCCGCGAAGGCGGCTTGAAATTCTAGGCAACCCCAGAGGTGAACGATGGCGGAAAAACGTGACGGACGCGACAAGGATCGCAGCGACAGCGGGCTCGAAGAGCGGATCATCAAGATTCGCCGCTGCGCCGCCGTCGTCAAGGGCGGCCGCCGCTTCAGCTTCAACGCCATGGTCGTCGTCGGCGATCGCCAGGGCCGCGTCGCCTGGGGCTACGGCAAAGCGAACGAGGTTCCTCCCGCCGTCGAGAAGGCCGCCAAGGAAGCCGAGAAAACGCTCAAGCAATTGCCGAAGATCTCGATGAAGGGCGAATCGATCCCGCATCGCGTGGTCGGCAAGTACGGCGCCAGCAAGGTGATTCTCGTTCCCGCGGGCCCCGGCACCGGCGTCAAGGCGGGGCCCGGCGTGCGCGATGTGCTCGTCGCGGCCGGCATCCATAACATCCTCACCAAGGTTCACGGCAGCACCAACGCCATCAACCTGGTCAAGGCGACGATCGACGGACTCAAGCAACTGCGCACGCGCGAAGAAGTCGCTC
>JACQFG010000072.1 GCA_016200155.1 Planctomycetota bacterium
CATCACGCGCCGCGGTTTCCTGCTCGGCGCCGCCGTCGGCCTTCCGCTCGGCGCCCTGGCGTATCGCTATGCGCCGTTCAGCGGGCGCTCCGTCGAAGTGCCACGGCCGACGTCCGCGATGCCGGGGCCGTTTCCTGGCCGCGTCGTCGAGGTGCAGCATCCCGGCGCCATCGACGACAAGCTCGCCGTCAACGCCAACGTCGTCAAGGAAATGCTGCGCGTCGGCATGGTGCGCCTCATCGGCGGCGGCGATGTCGATTCCGCCTGGAAACGCTTCTTCACCCGCGACGACGTCGTCGGCATCAAAGTCAACCCCGTCGGCCACAGCGCTTCGAGCAATACCGTCAGCGTCATCTCGTCGCCGCAAATCCTGCTCGAGACGGTGCGCTGTCTGCACGATTACGTCGGCGTGCCCAAGCGGAACATCATCGTCTTCGAGCGCTACGCCGACGCCTTCCGCGACGCCGGCTTCGAAGCCGTCCTGCGCGAGCGCGGCATGGAGGACGTCCGCTGGTTCGCGTCGGCCCACAAGTATGACAACGAACAATTGCTGATCGACGGCCAAAACTCCGGCGCCGGCCGCGATCGCCATGTCGTCGGCTACGATCCGGACGCCTTCGTATCGATGGGTTTCGCCGCCCCGGAACACGATCGCCGCGACGACCGGCGCCACCGCACCCACCTGTCGATGATCGTGTCGCGCATGGTAAACAAGATCATCACCATCCCGAACCTGAAAGATCACAAGTCGGCCGGCGTCACCATCGCCCTCAAGAACATGTCGCACGGCATGAACAACAACGTCGCCCGCAGCCACGTGAGCGGCATCTATCGCCGCGACGGCGCGGTGAGCGGGCCGAACCAGTGCAACACCTTCATCCCGACGGCGATCAATCAACGGCCGATCCTGGAGAAGGCGACGCTGCACATCTGCGACGGCCTGATCGGCGTCTACGAGGGAGGCCCCGGCAGCTGGAATCGCTCCTGGGGCACCTGGCTGCGCAAGTCGATCTTCCTCGCCACCGATCCGGTCGCCATGGATCACGTCGGCTGGGCCATCATCGATCGCAAACGCGCGGAGCTGGGCTGGATTCCGGTCGGCGAGATGGGCCTGGTGCAAGCCGGCGAGAGCATTCGCTGGTCGCCGAACCTCGCCACGCTGGCCGCCATGACGCCGCCGTATGGAACCGCGGCGATCGCGCTCGAACAGCAACGCCTCGCCCCGCTGGTGAACGAACCGTTCGACCGCCGACAGCCGGAGCACGTCGCGCTGGCGGGGCTGCTGGGGCTGGGACGCTTCGATGCGGCGGACATCGATCATCGCGTGGTGCGGCTTGGATGATGATGGGTTGCCTTGCGCCTGCGAGTTTTACACACACTCCCATGCCGACACCCCCCTGCGGCCAGGCTGCCACGAAAATGGGTTGCCTGGCGCCTGCGAGTTTTACACACAGCCTCACGCTGACACCCCCCTCTGCACTTCAAAATCGCGGCAGGTATTGCCCGGACCAATGAATCGGCTATCATGAAAACAGGTTCGTGAAAAATATCACAATGTCTGACACGAGGCCGCACGATGAGCGAAGAATTCGATCTCGGCGCCTACTATCCCATCCTCGCGTATCTCGCAGTCCTGATCGGCTTTTCGATCACCACCCTGATTGTCGCCCACACCGTCGGCCCACGCCACCACACCGAGGGCAAGCAGGTCCCCTACGAATCCGGCATGGACCCGATCGGCGACGCCCGGCAACGCTTCGATATCAAGTTCTACCTCGTCGCCATCATGTTCCTGGTGTTCGACGTCGAATTGCTGTTCCTCTATCCGTGGGCCGTCGTCGCCTACACCGACGGCGGGTACGGCGCGGTGCTCAAGGGCCCCGTCTTCTGGAGCGTGCTGGCGTTCATGGGTCTGCTGCTCATCGGCTACCTCTACGACTGGAAGAAGGGGGTGTTCCGATGGCGCTAGCGATCCCCGACGTCATGCTCGCCCGGCTCGACCCGCTGGCGAACTGGGTCCGCGCCAACAGCCTTTGGCCCATGCCGTTCGCCACCGCCTGCTGCGGCATCGAGCTGATGGCGACCGGCGCGTCGAAGCACGACATCGCCCGCTTCGGCGCCGAGGTCATGCGCTTCAGCCCCCGCCAATGCGACCTGATGATCGTCGCCGGCCGAGTCGTCATGAAGATGCTGCCGGTGTTGCAGCGCATCTGGCTGCAGATGCCGGAGCCGAAGTGGTGCATTTCGATGGGAGCGTGCGCCTCGTCGGGCGGCGTGTTCGACACCTACGCGGTCGTGCAAGGCGTCGATCGCTTCATTCCGGTGGACATGTATGTGCCCGGTTGCCCGCCGCGGCCGGAACAGTTGATCCAGTCGATCATCGATTTGCAGGCCAAGATCAAGCAGACGGGCACGCTGCAAGGCACGGAGTTCGGCAAGCGTACGGAGCACATGGGCCCGTTGCCGCTGCATCTGAACTAACCTGCTTTGCGTTTAGCGCTCGCGCGGCGCCAAGCGAGCGCTAAACGATAAACGGGATCAACATCATGGCATTTGACGTGATCGTCAACGCACTGAAAACGAAGTTCGCCGATCTCGCCACCAGCGAGTTTCGCGACAATCGCCGCATCGTCGTCAAGCCGGCGCAGCTCTTTGACGTGCTGACATCCCTCAAGACCGAGCACGGCTTCGACATGCTGTTCGAGATGACGGCGGCCGACTATCTCAAGTATCCGAATGCGACCGATCGCTTCGGCGTTGTCTATGGGCTGCTCAGCACGGCGAGCGGCGAGCGCGTCTACGTCAAGACGTGGCTGAACGAGCCGGAGCTGACGTTGCCCTCGGCGTTTCCGCTCTGGAAGGGCGCCGACTGGCTCGAACGCGAAGTCTACGACATGTACGGCATCATCTTCGACGGGCATCCCGATCTGCGCCGCATCTTGATGCCGGAGGCGTTCACGAGTTTTCCGTTGCGAAAAGATTATCCGCTGCGTGGCCGGGGCGAACGGCATAACTTCCCGGTGATCACGCGGGCGGAGAGTTGATTCTGTATTCGTTTAGCGCCCGCACTGCGCCATGCAGTCGCACGGCGCAATGCGGGCGCTAAACGAATACAGCAGAGGGGGTTTATGCCGCTCGAAGCGCTGCAAACGTTGCCGCAAGGCCCGGAGCAGGATTACCTGTGGACCCTCAACTTCGGTCCGCAGCATCCGGCCACGCACACCACGCTGCGCCTCATCCTCACGCTTGACGGCGAGACCGTCATCAAAGCGGTCCCCGATATCGGCTTCCTGCACAGCGGCTTCGAAAAGCTCGGCGAGGATCTCGACTTCAATCAGTACGTCACCATCGTCGATCGCATGAACTACATCTCGCCGATCATGAACGAGATCGCCTGGCATCATGTCGTCGAAAAGCTGATGGGCATCGAGCTGACGAAACGGTGCAAATATATCCGCACCATCCTGAGCGAGCTGGCCCGCATCAGCGATCACCTGCTCTGCACCGGGGCGCAGGCGCTCGATCTCGGCGCCTTCACGGCATTCTTGTACGGCTTCAATCAGCGCGAAGTCATCTACGACATCTACGAGACGATCTCCGGCCAGCGCTTTCATCCGAGCTACACGCGCGTCGGCGGGCTGCTCTACGATGTGACCGACGAGTTCGTGCGGAAAGTCCGCACGTTCGTCAAGGAGTTTCCCAAGACGCACGCCGACATGTGCCGGCTGCTCAATCGCAATCGCATCTTTCTGGAGCGGACGCAAGGGATCGGCGTCCTTTCGAAGGAGATGGCGATCGACCTGAGCTGCACGGGGCCGATCGCGCGGGCCAGCGGCGTGGTGCGCGACCTGCGCAAGGATGAGCCGTACCTGGCGTTTCCGGAACTGCAAGGTGCGTTCAAGGTCGTCTGCTCGACGGACGGCGATTCCTATTCACGCTACCAGGTTCGCATGGAAGAGATGCTGGAGAGCCTGAAGATCATCGACGCAGCTATCGAGAATCTTCCCGCGGGCCCGGTCAATGTGGACGTCAACAGCAAGGCGGTGTTCCCGGACCAGACGTCGGTATATCGTTCGATCGAGAGCATGATCCAGCACTTCGAGCTGGTGATGCCGAACCGGCAATGGACGCCGCCGGTCGATGAGGTGTACGGGGCGATCGAATCGCCGGCCGGGGAGCTGGGGTTCTACATCGTCAGCGACGGCACGGGCGTGGCGTACCGGGCTCGGACGAGGCCGCCGTCGTTCATCCACTTTGCGGTGTTCCCGTACTTGATCGAAGGGCATCAGCTCAGCGACGTGGTGTCGGTGCTGGGGAGCTTGAACATCATCGCGGCGGAACTGGATCGATGACGATATTTGGATTGTTTACGTTTAGCGCTCGCATGGCGCCATGCGAGCGCTAAACGTAAACCAGGAAACATGTATGTACCTGTCCGACGACATTCGGCAACGCATCCTGGCGTACCTCCCGCGCTATCCGTCGAAGCAGGCGGTGACGCTGCCGGCGCTGCACATCGTCCATGACGCGCTGCGCTGCGTTTCGCACGAGGCGATTCGCGAGATTGCCGACATGCTCGACCTGAGCCCGGCCCAGGTTCACGATACGATGACGTTCTACCAGTTCTTCCGCGAGGAGAACGCCCCGCTTGGGCAAACGCGGCTGTGGGTGTGCCGGAGCCTGGCGTGCGGCCTGCGCGGCGGGGAGGAGCTGCTGGAGACGTTCTGCCAAAAGCTGCACGTCCAGCCCGGAGGCACAACGAAAGACGGCAAGATCACGCTCGAGTTTGCGGAGTGCCTGGGGGCGTGCGAGGGAGCGCCGGCGGTGATGGTGAATGACGAGCATCGGCACTGTGTGACGGCGGAAAATGTTGATGGATTGCTGCGGGAGCTGCAATAATAGCTTGAAACCTTCCCGAAGGAGAATCCCATGCAGCTCGACGATTATCTCGATTTCGAAAACCACGAAATCGAACCATTCGGCACGGTTGAGACGATTCGAATCAAGGGAAGTCGAATTGGCATTGAGTTTATCATTCAACCGTTTCTCGATGGAGAATCGCCGGAAAGAATCTACCACGGGTATCGACACTCCCTAAGCTTGGAACAGGTGTACGCGGCGATCACCTACTACCTGCACAACAAAACCAAGGTCGAAGAATACCTGAAGAAGGGAAGCGAGATCGGTGATTATCATTATCAAGAATACTTGAAGAAACCGCCCACGGAAGCCATGGAACGAATCCGCAAGCTGAAGGCAGAGCGAGACGCCGCCAAACCATCATGAGCACGTTTCCATTCTTGCTGGACGAGGATGTGCCGGAGTTCTTGGCGGACGAACTCATCCGCCTGGAGCCGAGTCTGACTTTGTTTCAAGTCGGCTTGGAAGGGGCGCCGCCGAAAGGGACCAAGGACCCGCCGCTGCTGATTTTTGCCGAAGAGCAAAAAATGATTCTGATCACGATGGACAAACGCACGATGCCGAAACACCTGCGCCACCATTTCGGGCAAGGAAGGCACACATGTGGTGTTTTGCTGCTGAGACAAGGATTTCCGATCGTCCGTTACGCGGAAGAGCTTGTGTTGGTCTGGTTGACGAATGAGGACACGGATTTGATCGATTGCACAATGTACATTCCCTGGCAATGACGAGGCCTTCTAAGCGAATGCCCGATTTCGAACCCATCCTCCTGAAGCGCATCAACGCCAAGGCCAGCCCCTGGCTCGATGCCTATCGCGCCGACGGCGGCTATTCCGCCTTGACGAAAGCGCTCGGCGACATGACGCCCGGCCAGGTCATCGACGTCGTCAAGAACTCCGGACTGCGCGGCCGCGGCGGGGCGGGGTTCCCGTGCGGCGTCAAGTGGACGTTCCTGCCGAAGGACCATCCGGGGCCGATTTACCTGTGCGTCAACGCCGACGAATCGGAGCCGTGTACGTTCAACAACCGCATCCTGATGGAGCACGATCCGCACCAGGTGCTCGAAGGCATCGCGCTGGCGTGCTATGCGACCAGGGCGAGCGTGGCCTACATCTATATTCGCTATGAATACGGCGCCGCCTATCGCAATATGCAGAAGGCGATCGACGAGCTTTATGCGAACAACCTGCTCGGCAAGAATATCCTTGGCAAGGAGTTTTCACTCGAGGTATACTTGCATAGAGGCGCCGGCGCGTACATCTGCGGCGAGGAGACGGGACTGATCGAGTCGCTCGAGGGCAAGCGCGGTTGGCCGCGCATCAAGCCGCCGTTCCCGGCCGTCGAAGGGGCGTTTCGCAAGCCGACCGTCGTCAACAACATCGAGACGCTGGCTTGCGTGACGCACATCGTCGAGCGCGGGGCCGACTGGTTCAAGACGATCGGCATTCCGCCCGATCCGAAGAACCCGCGCGACGCCGGCAGCTACGGGTCGAAGCTGTATTGCATCAGCGGCCATGTCAACACGCCGTGCTGCGTCGAATTGCCGTTGGGCGTCACGGTGCGCGAGCTGGTCGACAAGCACGGCGGCGGCGTCTGGAAGGGACGCAAGGCGAAAGGCTGCATCCCCGGCGGCATCAGCATGGGGCTCATGACCGAAGCCGAGTTCGATACGCCGCTCGACTTCAACGGCCCCGGCAAAGTCGGCTGCCTCGGCCTGGGGACCGCAGCGGTCACGATCTTCGACGAGACCACCAGTATCGTCGACGTTCTCTATAATATCTGCCGGTTCTTCGCCCACGAATCGTGCGGGCAATGCACCCCGTGCCGCGAGGGAACCGGCTGGATGATGAAGATCATGGACCGCATGCGGCGCGGCCAGGGACGCAGGGAAGATCTCGACATCCTCGACGAGGTGGCCAGGTCGATCGGCATCATGCCGGGCACCACGATCTGCGGCCTGGCGGACGGCGCGGGCTGGCCGGTCAAGAATGCGATCGCGAAGTTTCGCCCCGAACTCGAAGCATACATCCGCGGCGGCCAGAAGACGACGGTGTCGCTCGCACTGGCGCATTGAATGGTTGTTCGTAGCCACAAGCTGCCAGCTTGTGAGGCGATGTGAAGAAGCCGACAAGCTGGCAGCTTGTCGCTACGGTCGGAGGCGATCATGAAAACAGCATGGCGATTCCTGACGATTCCGCTTGTCCTGGCGATGGCGATCGCGCTGGGTTGCGACGACCACGCCCGGCCACGCTCGCCCGGCAAAGCAGCCGGCGGCGGCGGTCTCAAGATGGACCCCGGTGCGGCCGGCCCACCGGGAGGCGGCGCAGGTGGCAACGCTCCGGCCCCCGGCGGCGGCGGCGCTCCGCCCCCGCCGCCCCCGCCTCCTCCGCCGCCGCCACCGCCCGGTAAATGACCCAAGGTTGTACCCGCATCCAAACCGAGTCGAGCCATGGCCATTCGCATGACCTGTCCTGAGTGTGAAGCCTCCCTGTCGCTTGCCGACGACAAGCGCGGGAAGAAGGTCCGCTGCAAGGAGTGCGAGAACGTCCTGACCGTCCCGTCGGCCAATGGCAAACTGAAGTCGGCCGAGGTCGACGAGGGCGAATCGCCAACGCCGGACAAGAAGAAGAAAAAGAAGAAAAAGAAGTCGAGCGATTTCCCGGTCGTGTGGATCGCGGTCGCCGCCGCCGTGGTGGTGGTGCTGGCGATCGGCGGCAGCGTGACGGCATACTTCGTGACGCGGCCCCCCGCGCCGCCGCCGCAGGCCAAGGTGGACCCGCCGCCGCCGCGCGACAATCGGCCCGCCGCGGTCGTCAAGAACCCGAAGTCGCTCCTCGGCCAGATCCGCGCCCGCGGCGATCAGGCCGCCCGCGATGCCGAGATGGTCGGCATCGTCACGCTCTATCATGCGTATCACGACGAGGTCAAGAACCCGACGGCGCGCGGCCGGGATTACTTCGGACGACGTCGTCGTCTACGAAAGCGAGCCGTACGATCGCGGCTACTTTTGTTTCCGCGCCAACAACCAGTCGGGATACCTGACCGCCCAGGAGATGACCGCCGCCGGACTCGAAGTAGCGCCGGCGAAACAGGAGTAAACGCCATGAAACGATACTACGTGATGCTGGTGCTGTTCAGCACGTGCCTGGTATTTGCCGGGTGCAGCCGCGGGGCGCGCGAGCCGCGCAAGCCGATCTTCACGGAGATCGAGACCGATATCCTCAAGGGCAAGCGCGAGGAAGCGGTGCTGTTCTCGGTGCGGCCGCTCGACCGGAAGTACCGCATCTACATCGACGTCGCCGAGCAGCAGTGCAATCCGTTTCGAACCAGCATCTACACCGTGGACGAAAAGATCGACGGCAAGGAGCCCGACAAGTCCGCGGCCAAGGTGCTGCTGAAGGCGGCCGTGCTCAACCAGGTCGCCATGGAAACCGCCAAGGACAACAGCAAGGCCGTGATGGCCGCCCGCGCCAGCGCCGACGCCGAGGAGGAAGTGATCGAGTTCAAGGCCGTCGCCAAGCGCGCCATGGAATATTACCAATCCAAGAACGACCCGGCCAAGCACTACACCGAACTCGAATTCTACAAGTTCGTCCGCCGCGGCGACTGGTTCTGGGAACGCAAGTTCTGGGACAAGGTCCAAGGCGAGATCACCAGCGAAAAAGTGCTTCTCATCGAGCCGATCGGCCGCAGCTCCATCACCTTTGCGACCGCGGTCGACTTCACCCAGCCGTACCAGGTGCTTGCCTACCGCAAGGACGCCAAGGGCGGCGGCGGCACCGTCGTGTGGAACCGCTCCTGGAAGGTGGATGAAGCCAAGTGGATTCAGGAACCGATCGAAAGCATCAGCGGCCTCACCAACCAGCTTCGCAAGCAAGAGCTGCGGATCATCCGCAAGCACTTCCTGCAGTTTGCCGCGCCTCTGCTCTTGCGCGGGCCGGCCGACGAGGAAGAGACCAAGACGATGAAGAAGTTCATCGCCCGAAGCTACGACGACCTGCTGCAGCAGATGTGTCCGCTGCCGGAGGACAAGGGCGATCGTTACTGGAACCCGCGCGATGTGCTGCTGAATGTGGACCGCGTCTTGCTTGGCCTGGGGAAGGACCCTCCCGAGCCGCGCGACCGTGCCAAGTTCGATAAGCTCCTGAAGGAGAAATGTCCGCCGTCCGTGGTCGATTCGCTGGAAGATCGAGTCATCGCGATCAACTTCAAGGTCGACCTGCGCATGCTGCTCAAGGACATTTACCCGCAGCAGCCGCCCAACCAGCGTAATCGCGTGGGAGAGAAGCCGGAGATCATCGCGTGCTTCACGGAGCCTGACTTTGACGTCAATCCCGATACGCAGGCCAAAACGTTTAAAGGCTACTACTCCATCCTGGCCGACGGCAGCGTCGACCCCTATGTCCAGAAGTCCGATGTCGATCGGTTCCTGCCCAAGGAGCCGCCGATCAAGCGCGACAAGGTGAACCCAATGGCTGCCGGCGGCGGCGGTCCGGGCGCGTTGATCGCCGGGCCGTGATGTCCCTTGTCGCAGGCAAATTCGTGACGCCCCAGGGTGCGGTACGCCGAACCATGGGGTTCGGAGAACCTCACCCCAGGACTTGCGCAAGACACATGGCTGTAGTCATCATCAACGATACGCCGGTCGATATCGGCACGGAACGCCTGAACTTGATCCAGGCGGCCGCCAAGATCGGCGTGTTCATCCCGTCCTACTGCTGGCACCCGGCTCTCAGCGTCGTCGCCAGCTGCCGGATGTGCCTGGTCGAGGTCGGCGAAAAAAAGCCCGACGGCGCCATCGCCATGCAGCCGCGCGTCGTCCCCGCCTGTCAAACGCCCGCCAAGGACGGCACCGTCTGCATCACCAACAGCGAGAAGGCCAGGACCGCCGAGGCCCGCACCCTCGAAGGCCTGCTGCTCAACCATCCGCTCGACTGCCCCGTCTGCGACAAGGCCGGCGAATGTTTGCTGCAAGACTTCAGCTACCAGTTCGGCAAATCGTCGAGCCGCATGATCGACCCGAAGAACACGCCCCCCAACAAGCCCGACATCGGCGAGCATATTTCCCTCTTCACCGACCGCTGCATCATGTGCTCGCGCTGCGTCCGCTTCACCCGCGAGATCGCCGGCAGTTCCGAGTTGCACGTCGTCAATCGCGGCCATCACAGCGAGATCGACGTCTTCCCCGGCGACCCGGTCAATAATCCCCTGGCGGGCAACGTCGTCGATCTGTGCCCCGTCGGGGCGCTGGCGAACAAGGAGTTTCTGTACAAACAGCGCGTCTGGTTCCTGAAAAATGCGTCGAGCGTCTGTGCCGGCTGCTCGACGGGGTGCAGCATCACGATCGACCACAACAAGGACGTCGTCCATCGCATCCGGCCGCGCGAGAACCCGCAGGCGCAGGGCCATTTCATCTGCGACGAGGGACGCTTCGATTATCCCTATGTCAACAGCAAGGACCGCTTCCAGCAGCCGATGAGTGCCGTGGCAACAGGCGGCTCGCCTGTTGCTGTGCAGGCGGGCCGCCTGCACCACGACACCTGGGAGAACGTCATTCCGACCGTTCGCCGCGAGCTGACCAATGCCGCCAAACAAGGCGGCAGCGAGGTAGCGGCCGTCCTGTCGCCCATGCTGACCGTGGAGGAAGCGTTCTTGCTTGCAAAATTCATCAAGGGACTCTCCGCCGACGCGAAACTGTATCTGGGCTGGGTGCCGACGGTCGGCAAGGACGAGCAGTTCCCGCAGGACCGCAAGGGCAACCCGATGGGCCCGGTCAAGTTCACCATCCGCGCCGAGAAGTGCCCGAACCGCCGCGGCGTCGAGGAGGTGCTCAGGCACTTCCAGGTTGAGCTGCTCGGGTTCGATCGCTTGCTCGCCAATGCCGGCAAGCTCGAGGCGCTTTACCTGACTGCCGGCTACCCGCCGCGCCTGGGAGCGTGGCTGACCGACGAGCAAACGAAGACGCTGGCGAAGATCCCGCTGCTGATCGTGCAGGACCTGGCCCCGTCGCCGATCAGCGAAGCCGCCAAGTTCGTGATCCCGGCGGCGACGTTCGCGGAGAAAGACGGCTGCTACGTCAACCACGCCAACCTGGCGCAGCAGCTCCACTGGGCGGTGCGTCCCGGTTCGATGGGCCGCAGCGATGGGCAAGTGTTCCTGTATCTGCTGGAGCGTCGCGGCCTGATCCAGGCCTCGGCGCTTCGGCAGGAGATCGCGCGCGAGATCCCGTTCTTCGCAGCCCTGGCGGGCGACCTGGGCGAATTCGGCGTGAAGCTGGGGTGATATATAGCCCGCCATTTATGGCGGGCGCCGCGCCCGCCGTAAACGGCGGGCTATATGTTGATCAACCATGGATTACTCGGTCATCATCACGATCCTCGTCGTCTTCGGCATCCTGCAAGGGCTGGCCGGCGGGCTGGTCTACGTCGAGCGCAAGATCTGCGCCTACATGCAAAACCGCATCGGCCCCAACCGCGTCGGGCCGGTGGGACTTTTGCAGGTGCTCGCCGACGGGCTCAAGTTCATCATGAAGGAGGAATTCGTCCCGCGCTATGCCGACAAGGTGCTCTTCATCCTGGCGCCTGCCCTCGGCGTGACCTGCGCGATGCTGGCGTTCGCTGTCGTTCCCTTCGGCCCGACCGGCGATCCGAGCCTGCCTGGTTACAAGGACGACTACCAGTTCATCATCGCCAAGAACGTCGATATCGGCGTCCTGTTCATCCTCGCCGTCGGCAGCCTCACGGTCTACGGCATCATCCTCGGCGGCTGGGCGTCGAACAGCAAGTACAGCCTGATCGGCGGCCTGCGCTCCAGCGCCCAGATCATCAGCTACGAGATCCCGCTCGGCCTGTCGCTCCTGGGCGTCATCCTCATCAGCGGCTCGGTCAACCTCGAAACGATCATCTGGCGCCAGGCGACCACGCACTGGAATATCTGGTTTCAACCGCTAGGGTTCCTCTTGTTCATGATCAGCACGTTTGCCGAGTGCAATCGCCTGCCGTTCGATCTGCCGGAGACGGAGCAGGAGCTGGTGGGCGGCTACCACACCGAGTACAACGCGATGAAGCTGGCGTTCTTTTTCCTGGGCGAATATGTGCACATGGTGACCGCGTGCTTCCTGATGGTGATCCTCTTCTTCGGCGGCTGGCACTTCCCGCTGATCGCCGAGACGGACTCGTGGCTGATCGTCAAGCTGATCGTGTTCCTCGTGAAGATGTCGGCGTTCATCCTTTTCTTCATGCTGATCCGCTGGACGATCCCGCGGTTCCGCTTCGATCAACTGATGTCGCTGGCGTGGAAGGTGTTCATCCCACTGGCGCTCGTCAACCTGGTCGCGGTGATGATCGTGAAGGAACTGGATTTGTGGTTGTGGCTGCTGCTGCCGGCGTCGCTGGCGATCCTGGCCGGGGCGGGGTTCATCACGACGAAGCCGGCGCCGCGCAAGGTCCCCGTTTAGCGCCCGCGCGTCGCCCGGGACCGCGCGGGCGCTAAACGAAGACAATGAGGATGCAATCATGCCAATCGCCGAGACCGACGTTCGCTGGGTGAAGGCCCCGACGCTGGGGTTGCTCGATCGTCTCTACCTGCCGGCCATCGCGCAGGGGCTGGGCACGACGATCAAGCACATCTTCCAGCCGCGCGTAACGCAGCAGTTCCCCGAGCAGCGGCCCGACCTGCCGGCGAACTATCGCGGCCTGCATCGGCTCAACCGCGACACCGACGGACGCGTCAAGTGCGTGGCGTGCTTCATGTGCTCGACGGCGTGTCCCGCGCGCTGCATCGACATCGTCGCGGCGCCGTCGCCCTGGCCTGACCGCGAGAAGTATCCGGAGATGTTCGTCATCGACGAACTGCGCTGCATCTACTGCGGCTTGTGCGAGCAGGCCTGTCCGTGCGACGCGATCGAGCTGACGTCGATGTTCGACCTGACGGGGCTGAGCCGGGAGGAGATGATGTTCGACAAGGAAAAGCTGCTGAGCGTGTTCGATCAAACGGCAGGGATCGGTAAGGACCCGGTGCGGACGAAGGGCGGGAAGCTGAGCTGTGCGTCGGAGCCAAACGTTGCCGGGATTTAGCGACAAGCGCGTGGCAATTTGCAATCTCAGCAGCGCTAGAATTCGCAAATAGTTGCGACGTCTCAGCCGGGGGGGTACTCCTACCATCTGTTGAGACATCGCGAAAAATGACGTCCCAAGCGATTGCCGTGGAATAGGTTACGAAAATCGACCGATCTCGCACTTGGGTTAAGTTGCGGTGAGAAGTCGGGGATTCTGGGATCGCGGAAGTCGAAATGTTCGGGAGATCTATGGTCGGTCTATTCGCAGATGGCGAACCGGAGCGTGGCGTGCTGCCGTTCTTGAAGGAGAACGGGCTGGTGCTGTTGCCGTGCGTGCTGGGTTTCGCGGCGATATACCTGCTGTTGCCCCAGGCGCGTCGGCTCAAGCCGGCGTGGGGCGGCGGTCTGGCGGCGCTGGCGCTCGTCCTCGGCGCGGCAACGCTGGTTCGCGCCGGCATGTCGAGCGTCGAGACGATGCTGTTCCTGGCCTTCGCAGGCATCGCGATCGGCGCCGGCGTCATGATGATCACGCAGAGCAATCCGGTGCATGCCGCGCTGTCGTTTGCTCTGGTCGTGCTCAGCACGTGCGGGTTGTTCTTGCTGCAGGCGGCGCCGTTCTTGATGGCGGCGACGATCATCGTCTACGCCGGCGCCATCGTCGTCACGTTTCTCTTCGTGATCATGCTGGCCCAGCAGGAAGGCGTCAGCAATGCCGACCAGCGATCGCGCGAGCCGTTCCTGGCGAGCCTGGCGGGCTTCGTGCTGCTGGCGTCGCTTTTGTGCATCCTGCAGCGGAGCTACCTGGTTCCCGATGAGAACAAGGATGCGCTCGACCGGATCACCGCGGACCTGGACAAGCTGACCAAAGCGCAAACCGACGCCGACGTGATCGCCGTCCTGGGCGACCCGCAGAAGCCGGTGGAGTTCGGCAAGCGCACCCCCGCACTGGTGAAGGACCTGATCGCATTGTTTTCCGAGGCTTCCATTCGCACGGAAAGCAACAAGCTGGCGGCGGCCTGGAACACGATGAAGCGCGACGACGTCAAGAAGACCTCGGCCATCCTGCTCAACGCCGTGCAGATCAGCCGGCACAGCCACGGCGCGCTGAGGCTCGACAACGTGCCCGGCAAGGAAAATTACAAGACGCCCGGCCATTTCGCGCCGGGCAAGCTCCCCGCGGGCAACGTTGCCGCCATCGGCAAGACGCTGTTCACCGATTACCTGATCCCCGTGGAATTGGCCGCGACGCTGCTGCTGGTCGCCACCATCGGGGCCATCGTCATTGCCGGCCGGCGCTCGGAGGAGCTGCGATGAGCCCCGCCACTCTCGAGAGCTATCTGGTCGTCGGCGCCGTCCTGTTCGCCCTGGGCATGGTCGGCTTCCTGACGCGCCGCAACATGATCATCATGTTCCTGTCGGCGGAGATGATGCTTCAGGGCGTGGCCGTCAACCTCGTCGCCTTCGCCCGCTTTCGCGGCGACCTCGGCGGGCAGGTGCTCGTGCTGTTCATCCTGACCGTGGCGGCATGCGAGGCGGCCCTGGCGCTGGCGTTCATCCTCATGCTCTACAAGCGCCGCAAATCGCTCGACATCAGCGTCTGGCAAGAGCTGCGCGAGCCGGATCAGGACCCGGTTCAGGACGAGGAACCGTTGCCGGACGCACCGAAGCCGGAAGATTTCCAGCACCTGACCCCCGCGGGCGTTCAGCCGCCTGGCAAGGAGGAAACGCAGGAGGGCAGCCATGCATAGACATTGCGCTCGTGGTGCGGGCGGCTCGCCTGCACGTGGCATCCTGGGAGCGAGTGTGCAGCCGAGCCGCCTGCACCACGAGCAACAGGAGGTCAGCCATGTTTGATTTCGGCATAACATGCCTGTGGCTGATTCCGCTTCTGCCTCTCGCGGCCAGCGTGATCATCGCCTTGTTCGGCCGGCGCTGGCTTCCCGACCAATGCCATCTGCCGTGCATCGCCGCCGCGATCGGGGCGTGCGTATTCTCCGTCATCGCGTTCAGCGCCGTGGCCTCGGAGCCGCAACCGATCGCTTTTGGCAAGGACCTGGCGTGGATCAGCGCCGGCGACGTCAAGGCAAACTTCTCGCTACGTGCCGATGGCCTGACGGCGGTCATGCTCGTGATGGTCACCTTCATCGGCTCGCTGATCGCCATCTACTCGGCCGGCTATATGCACGGCGATCCGGGCTATCCGCGCTTCTTCGCGGCAGTCAGCCTGTTCCTGTTCTTCATGGTCGGGCTGGTGCTGGCGAACAACTTCGTCCTGCTGTACGCCTGCTGGGAAGGCGTCGGGCTTTGCAGCTACTTGCTGATCGGGTTCTGGTTCGCCAAGCCCTCGGCTGCGACGGCGGCGCGCAAGGCATTTCTGGTGACCCGGCTCGGCGACATCGGGCTGTTGATCGGCATCATGATCCTGTGGACCCATTCGCCCGGGCATTCGCTGGAGTATGACGCGGTCTTTGCCCATGCGGACAAGTATCCGAGCGGCGTGCTGTTCTGGGCGTGCGTGTGCCTGTTCATCGGAGCGGCGGGAAAATCGGCGCAGTTTCCGCTGCACGTCTGGCTGCCCGACGCGATGGAAGGCCCGTCGCCCGTCAGCGCGCTCATCCATGCCGCGACGATGGTCACCGCCGGCGTGTATCTGATCGCGCGCTGCGTGCCGCTGTTCGCTCTCGAACCTGGGGCACAGCTGCTCGTCGCGGGCATCGGCGGGTTCACGGCGCTGCTGGCCGCGGTCATCGCCGTCACGCAAACCGATCTGAAGCGCGTCCTCGCCTATTCGACCTTGAGCCAGCTCGGCTTCATGTTCCTGGCGCTGGGCAGCGGCATCCATTTCGGCGAACACAAGCTCGCCGCCCTCGCGGTCACCGCGGCGATCTTCCATCTGTTCACCCACGCGTTCTTCAAGGCGCTCTTGTTCCTCAGTGCCGGCAGCGTCATGCACGCCATGGGCAACGTCATCGACATGCGCCAGTTCGGCGGCCTGCGCAAAGCGCTGCCGATCACGCACTGGACGTTCCTGTGCGGCGCCGCGGCGCTGGCGGGCGTGCCGCTGCTGTCGGGCTTCTGGAGCAAGGACGAGGTTCTCGTCAGCGTCTACGATGCCTGGAAGCACAGCCCGCATTACGGCGGCACCTATTGCCTGCTGTTCTTCAGCGCGCTCTTCACGGCCGGATTGACGGCGTTTTACACGGCGCGGGCGTACTTCAAGACGTTCTGGGGCGAGGAGAAACTCCCCCCCGAAGCCGGGCATCATCCGCACGAAGCGCCGCCGATCATGGCCTGGCCGCTGCGGATCCTCGCGGTCGGCGCCGTCGGCGTCGGCGTCGTGCTCGGTCCGACGCATCTGTTCGCGAAGATGCTCGAAACTCGCTGGGCGCCGCCGCACCTGGCCGCCCATCCACCGGGGCCCAACGTCGTGCTCATGGTGTTCAGCGTCATCCTCGCCGGCGTCGGTATCGGCCTGGCCTACTGGATGTACGTGATACAACCGTCGGCCGCCGAGCATCTGGCTAGACGCATGGCGACGATCTACGAATTCTCGAGCAAGAAGTTTTATTTCGATGAACTGTACGATTGGACGATCGTCAAGCCGATCACGATCCTGGCGCACGTGTGCCGAATTGTCGACACGTACCTGATCGACGGCCTGGTGGACCTGGTCGGCATGGGCCCGGCGATCGTCGGTTACCTGGTGCGCCCGGTGCAAAACGGGCTCGTGCAGTTCTACGCGATCCTGATGGCCCTGGGACTCGCGGGGTTCCTGTTATCAGTCCTGCTGCGGTAGATACATGATGTCGGTACTCCTGATCCTGTTGCTCCTGATCCCCGCGGCGGCGGCGGTGGCCGTCGCTTGCCTGGGGCAAGCGCGCGCGCTCCTGGTCCGGCAAATCACCCTTGGCGCAACCATCGCCGGCGCCGTCATCGCCTTGGTGCTGGCGTTCGGGCTACTTACCCAGCGCACCGACATCAAGCGCGACACGTACAGCCCGACGTTCGTCCCCGGATCGACTGCCGAGAACCCTCATGCAACCACCTGGAACCTGATCGATTTCAACGCCGGCCGCGATGCCAGCACTCAGAAAAAGCTCGGCGCGATCCAATTCTACATCGGTCTGGACGGCATGAACATCTGGCTCATCGTCCTCACCGCGATCCTCATGGTCTCTTCCGTGCTGATCTCCTGGAACGCCATCGACGAGCGGGTCCACGAATTCCATGCCTGGCTCCTCCTGCTCGGTTGCGCCCTGACCGGCGTGTTTCTTGCATTCGACATCATTCTCTTCTACGTCTTCTTCGAATTGACCTTGGTCCCGCTGTTCTTCCTGATCGGCATCTGGGGCGGACCGGAACGCCGATATGCGGCCCGCAAGTTCTTCATCTACACCCTCGCCGGCAGCGTCGTCACGCTCCTCGGCCTGCTCGCGGTCGTGGCAGTCTGCTACCACAAGACCGGCGACCACGTGTTGACATTCTCGATCCCCGAACTCGTGACGATCTTCAACAACCTCCTGCGCAGCGCCGAGGCCACCGGCGATCGGGCGTTCTTTCAATCGTTTCAGTTCTGGGTCTTCCTGGCGATGATGACCGGGTTCGCGATCAAGGTCCCGCTCTTCCCCGTGCACACCTGGCTGCCGCTCGCCCACGTCGAGGCTCCGACCGCCGGCAGCGTCCTCCTGGCAGGCGTCCTGCTCAAGATGGGAACCTACGGCTTCCTGCGCCTCTGCTTGCCGCTGGCTCCCGACGCGTCGATCACCATCGGCGTGCCCCTCATCGGCGCCCTCTCGGTCGTCGGCATCATCTACGGCGCATTGTGCGCCCGCGCCCAGGACGACATCAAGAAGCTCGTCGCCTACTCGTCGGTCAGCCATCTCGGCTTCTGCACCCTCGGCATGTTCGCCCTCAACAGCACCGGCCTCACCGGCAGCCTCATGCAGATGATCAACCACGGCCTCTCCACCGGCGCCCTCTTCCTCATCGTCGGCATGATCTACGAACGCTACCACACCCGCATGATGGGCGACTACAGCGGCCTGGGCGCCAAGCTGAAGGGCATCACCTTCTGCATGGTGTTCATCAGTCTGTCGAGCGTCGGCCTGCCTGGCCTCAACGGCTTCGTCGGCGAGGCCCTCGTCTTCTTCGGCATGTTCGAGACCGGCAAGGTGCTCGCCATCCTCGGGACGGCGGGCATCATCCTGGGCGCCTGGTACCTGATGACGATGCTGCGCCAGGTCTTCTTCGGCGAGTTGAAGGAACCGCACGTCGAGGGACATGAAGTGAGAGACATCACGCCGCGCGAAATCGCCGCGCTGGCGCCGATCATGGCGGGAAAAGAAATTCGGACACGCTCTGGCCTCGAAATAAGTTCTTACTCTTCGTGTTCTTGGTGTCCTTCGTGGACGATTTGGATTGACCATGACCCACCCGTATGAAGTACAACTGGCCGATCTGTTCCGGCACCTCGTGCCCGAGGCGGTGCTGATCGTGTTCGCCTGCGCCCTGTTTATCGGCGGGCTGTACAAGGCCGATCGCCGATTGTGGGGCGGCGTCGCGCTGGGCGGCCTGGCGATCGCATTCCTGACGCTGCTGATCGCGCCGGCGTCGCAGAATCTCGCCGGCAACGCGGTCTTCGGCGTGCCGCTCCTGTTCGACCAACTCGCCAACGTGACGCGCGTGCTCGCCCTGGCGACCGGGGCGATCTTCATCCTCCTCGCCTGGGACGACCTGCCCGAAAAGCAGGCCGCCGATCATCACGCCTGTCTGCTCGTCATCATCGCCGGCGTCGGCCTGGTCGGCTGCTCCAACGACCTCGTCGCCCTGCTGCTGGCGCTCGAACTCGTCAGCATTCCGACCTACGTCCTCTTGTATTTGCCTCGGCATGATGACAACGCTCAGGAAGCAGCGATCAAGTATTTTCTCCTGAGCGTGTTCTCCTCGGCCATTTTGCTGTTCGGGTTCAGCTACCTGTTCGGGCTGACCGGCACGACGAACATCGCCGGCAGCTTGCAGGTGCTCTATGGCGCCTCGGTCGATGAAGCGAAATCGGTCTCCGGCCTCGCCCAGATCGCCATGCTTACGATCGCGGCGGGTCTCGGCTTTCGCATCACGGCGGTCCCGTTCCATTTCTATGCACCCGACGTGATGCAGGGAACGTCGACCAGCGGGGCGGCGTTCCTGTCGTTCGTGCCCAAGATCGCGGGGTTCATCGCCATCGTGCGCGTCTTCGGCTTCGTCGTTCCCGCCGGCGTCGCCACGCCGATCGAGCGCACCCTCGTCGGCATCGGCCTCAGCGATCAGGTGCCGACGCTGTTCTGGTTCCTTGCCGCTCTCACCATGACGGTCGGCAACATCCTGGCTCTCTTGCAGGACAATCTCAAACGCCTGCTGGCGTACTCCGGCATCGCCCACGCCGGCTACATGCTGATCGCCCTGGCCGCCGCTCCGTATCTCTCCAGCAGCGAGTCGGCGACCAGCGGCGTCACCGCCCTGCTCTTCTATCTCGTCGCCTACGGCTGCATGACACTCGGCGTCTTCGCCGTCATCCTGATGCTGCACCGCCCCGAGCGTCCCGTCGAGACTGTCGACGATCTCGCCGGCCTTTCGATCAGCCATCCCGGCGTCGCCCTGATGGTCACCGTGCTCATGCTCAGCCTGATCGGCTTTCCGCTCACCATCGGCTTCACCGGCAAGTTTCTGGTCTTCTTCGGCGCCGTCTCGGTGCAAGGCCCGATCGCCTGGCTCTATCCGACGCTGGCGATCATCGGCGTCTTGAATGCCGCCATCGGGGCGTGGTATTATCTGCGCATCATCGCGGTCATGTACCTGCGCAGCGCCGTCAAGCCGATCGAGACGACGGGCCCGCTGCCGAGCCGAACGGCGTTGATCGTCTGCGTGGTGCTGACGGTGTTGCTGGCGGTGCCGCCGGGCGCGGGCTGGATCATGACCGCCGCGGCTCAGAAAGCGTTGCGGCCGACCCAGCCCGCAGCGATGAACCAGCCACAACCGTGACGATGCCGATCATGCCTGCCGACCTTGCGCCGCTGGAAGTCCTGTCACGCTATCCCGCAATATTGCAGGGCCCGCTCACGTTTCTGGGCAATCACGGCGGGTTCAGCGGCGCCCGGCTCTGGCGCGTCGATACGCCTGCGGGATCATCCTGTCTGAAAGCTTGGCCAACCGACGCGCGTACGCCGCAGGATCTGACGTGGATTCATGGTCTGATGGCGCGGGCGTCGCGCCTGCCGTGGTTGCCGCGCGTGATGGCAACCAGCGACGGAGCAACGTTCATTGTGCATCAAGGCCGTTTGTGGGAGCTGACGACATGGATGCCTGGGGTCGCCGATTTTTCAGCCGCGCCGACGCCGGCCCGGTTGACCGCGGCATGTACCGCGCTTGCCGAGCTGCATCGAGCCTGGTCGCCGGTTGATACGAATACCGACCTATGCCCGGCCATCCTGCGCCGTATGGACTCGTGGCGAACCTGGCAGCAACTTGTCCAGACCGGCTGGCGTCCCGCGTGGCAACCTGCCGATCCCTATGCCGCGATTGCCGAGACGCTTTGGCGGCAGGTCGCGAATCGCATCGACGCTGTGCCCCGACTGTTGACGCCGTGGCTGACGCAACGAGTGCCGGTACAGCCTTGCGTGTGCGACCTGTGGCACGATCACGTCCTGTTCACGGGCGACGCGATCACGGGAATCATCGACTTCGGCAGCGTCAAGGTCGATCACCCCGCCGTCGATCTGGCACGCTTGCTCGGCAGCCTTATCGGCGACGACGAAGAGCGCTGGGAGACCGGCTTGGCGGCCTATGCCCGAATTCGCCCGCTCTCGCCCGGGGAGCGGCAACTGGCACGCGACCTCGATCATACCGGCACGGTCCTGGCGGGCGCCCATTGGCTGCGCTGGCTCTACCACGAACGACGCATCTACGAACGGCCTGACCTGGTCGTCGCGCGCATGACCGCGCTGG
>JACQFG010000073.1 GCA_016200155.1 Planctomycetota bacterium
CGGTGCTGAACAAGATCGACCTGACGATCACGCGAACGGATGCCGTCATCGCGGAGATGGAGACGGCGCTCGGCATCGACCCCGCCGAGGTATTGCGGGCGTCGGGCAAGGCGGGGCTCGGCATCGAGGAGGTGCTGGCGGCGATCGTCGAGCGTGTGCCGCCGCCGCCGGGCAAGCCGGAGGACCCGCTGCGGGCGCTGGTTTACAACAGTCATTTCGACGTCTATCGCGGCGTCGTCATCTATGTGCGCGTCAAGGAGGGGCGCATCGCCAAGGGCATGAAGATCAAGCTGATGTCGACCGGCAGCGAGCACGACATCCTCGAGATCGGCCAGTTCCGCCCGGGCATGGTCCCGTGCACCGAGCTGTGTGCCGGCCAGGTCGGCTACGTGATGGCGCAGATCAAATCGCTGTCGGAAGTCCACGTCGGCGACACCGTCACCGAGGCGGCGCGGCCCGCGACGGAGCCGTTGCCGGGCTACAAGGAACCCAAGCCGATGGTGTACTCGGGGCTGTACCCGGTCAACAACCACGAGTTCGAGGACCTGCGCGAGGCGCTCGGCAAGCTCAAGCTCAACGACTCCAGCTTCACCTATCAACCCGAAAACTCCGAGGGCCTCGGCTTCGGCTTCCGCTGCGGCTTTTTGGGCATGCTCCATCGCGAGATCATCCAGCAGCGCGTCGAGCGCGACTCTGGGCTCGATCTCGTGACCACGGCGCCCAACGTCACTTACGAGATCCTCAAGCGCAACGGCGAGATCGTCAGCATCGACAATCCGCAGAAGGTCCCCGAGGCCGGGCAGATCGAGGAGTTCCGCGAGCCGATCGTGAAGGCGAGCTTCCTGGTGCCGACCGAAAACATCGGCGACATCATGAAGCTGTGCACCGACCGCCGCGGCACCTTCATCCGCACCGAGTACCTGAGCCCGACGCGCGCGATCATCGTCTACGAGATGCCGCTCGCCGAGGTCATCTACGATCTGTACGACCGCCTCAAATCGGTGACGCACGGCTACGGCACCATGGACTACGACGTCATCGGCTTTCGCGCGGCGGATTTGGTCCGGCTCGACATCCTCGTCCACGGCAACCGCGTCGATGCCCTGTCGATCATCGTCCATCGCGCCTTCGCCGACACGCGCGGCCGAAAGCTGGTCAAGAAGCTGCGCATCGAAATCGATCGCCACATGTTCGAGATCGCGATTCAAGCAGCGATCGGCAGCCGGATCATCGCGCGCGAGACGATCAGCGCCATGAAGAAGAACGTGACGGCGAAGTGCTACGGCGGCGACATCACCCGCAAACGCAAGCTGTGGGCCAAGCAGTCGGCCGGCAAGAAGCGCATGAAGCAGGTCGGCCAGGTCGAGATCCCGCAGGAGGCGTTCCTGGCGGTGCTGGAGTCGGATCAGTGAGAATCGGGCACCATCGTCTTGGCTGCATCGAACGCGAACACGCCTTCGAGTTCCCGGGGCGACAATGGGCGAACGAATTCGCAGCCGACGATGTTCGTCGAATCTTGGCCCGGCAGCATCCAGCGCACCAGCGCCAGTTCGGACAGGGGACGATCGCCCAGGGCAACATGAACAACGGAACCGATCGACACCGGGCAGGCAGTCTGCAACCGCACGCCGAGCGTGGAGATGTCAAGCAGCGTCGTATCCCAGCGTCGCCGAGACGGCTCGTGAAAGAGCGCCAGGGAAGCCGAGAGGTCCGCACGCTTGCGGCAACTTGCACGGCGCTCGGGGCGGACGAGGGGCGCCCCATCCGCGATGAGCGTTTCCGCACCAGCGAGAGGCGGCTCGGTGTCGGGGTTGCGCGGGAAGAGGCGGCTCAGCACCTCCAGAAATTCATCGCAATCGTTGGGACGGCGCCGGGGATCCGGGTCGAGACATCGGCTCACCAGCTGATCGATGGCCGGGTCGAGTGCCGGCAGCAAGAGCCTCAAGGGCACGAACTGGTATGTCTGCTTGGATTGAAGCGTCTGCAGCGGCGCCGCGTTTCCGAACGGGAACTTTCCCGTGAGGGCCGTGTAGAACGTGGCCGCCAGCGAAAAGATGTCGCACCGACGATCGACGCGCTTGGCGTCCTCGAACTGTTCGGGAGCACCGTACTCGATTGTGCCCAGCGACTGTCCGCTCAGCGTGATGTCGGATTCTTCATTGAGCTGTTTGAGCAGCCCGAAATCGCCGAGCTTCGCGATGTTGTCCCGCGTCAGAAAAATGTTGCTGGGCTTGATGTCGCGATGCAAAATACCGTTGGCATGCAAATAATGCAGCCCATCGGCGATTTGCACGAAGACGGCAGCGCCATCTGCGACCGACAGCGGTCCATGGTTCTTGAGGCGATATTCGAGGTTCTGGCCAGGCACGAATTCGTGGACCAGATAGTGCAATGATCGTTCCTCGCCCATGGCCACGCACCGAACCAGGTTGCGATGATTCAGCGTGCGGATGGCGGCAAATTCGCGCTGGAAGCGTTCGAACGCCGCGGGCGCGAGGCCGACCAGCGGCGACAGGATCTTGACCGCCGCCAGCTTTCCCGTCGGCTTATGCCTGGCCTTGTAAACGGTCGAGTGGGCGCCGCGCCCGAGCTTCGCAAGCAGCTCAAAAGGGCCAAACGTTTGCGCCGACCGGCCTTCGCTCAACGTCTGCGTCATGAAGCAACCTCGGGTCCGTGTCGATTGCATCTACCGAGCGCGGGTGGTATCAGCACAAACACAATTGGGGATTGTGCCCGGAAAGAGCATACTCGCGCAGCTTGCGCAAACGCCTTTTGAGCGGATGGGATTTATTGCGAAAGCAGAATATTCCAGTCTAGGTTGAAAAGCAACGACTGTCAAATATCGCAATCCAAGCTTCGATGGGCGCTGCCGAACCATTGGAACAAATCATTACGAACCGCGAGCAAAATGCATGACGATAAAAAGTGTGGCGTGGACGACGGCCAAATACCTGCTCGCAGTCAGCGTGCTGGCGTTCGTGATTCACGCCAACTGGGAGCCGACGGACGAGCAGGGCGGATTGCGCGACGTTTGGCACAAGCCGATCGACCGCCAATATCTGATCCTGGCCCTACTCCTTCACGTTTGCAGCTTGACGGTCATCCTCTATCGCTGGCATATCCTGGTGCGCGCGCAGGATTTGCCTTGCACGCTATTCCAGGCGGTCCGGCTCGGTACGCTGGGTTTCGTGTGCAGCGCGTTCCTGCCCGGCGCGGTCGGCGGCGATCTGGTCCGCGCGACGGCCCTGGCGCGCGAACAAAGCCGCCGCACCGTTGCGGTCGCCACGGTCGTCATGGACCGGGCGCTGAGCGTGTGGGGCATCGTCTTCATCGTGGCGGCGGTCGGCGGGGCTTGCTGGCTGTTCGACTTGCTCGACGCGGCAGTCCTCGGTCCGGCGCGCCCGATCATCCTGACAGCAACGATCATCATCGTCGCCTCGGTGATCGCCTGGGTCGCTGCGGGCTGTTACGCTCCGACCCTTGCCGACGCCACTTCCGGCGGCGCGTTGTCTCAGCTATGGCACGCGGCCTGGCTCTATCATCGGCGTCCAGGCAGTGTTGTGGCAGCCGCGGCGCTGTCGGTGATGAGTACGGCGTGTGAAAGTGTGGCATTCTATTGCTATGCGCGAACCCTGTCGGACGGCACAGCGAGCAATGCACTGCCCGGTCTGAGTGAGCATTTCCTCATCGTGCCGATCGGCCTGCTCATCAGCGGCATCCCGTTGTTCCCCGGCGGCGCCGGCATCGGCGAGGCGGGCTTCGGCGGACTCTACAAACTCTTCGGGTTCGCCGCCGCCAACGGCGTCCTCGGCTCGCTGCTCTTTCGCGTCAGCGGCTGGGCGCTCGGCATCGCCGGCTATCTAGGGTGTCTGCTGACGGAAGCGATGTCGAGACCGGAGTCGGTCCGCCATGAAAAAACCCCGGGGGACGCCGACGCGCCTCCGGGGGTTGGTTAACTTCTCAACCGTGGTGCGGGCGGCTCGCCTGCACGGATGTTATTGTCAGAACTGCAGTGCAGGCGAGCCGCCTGCACCACGGTGTCCTGCTCCGAATGGAGAAGTCATTTCGGCGGCATCTTTACACCAGTTCCGCGATCGGGCGGGCGCCTTCGGGCAGCAGGTACGTCGGCCGGCCGCTCTGGTCCTGATATTGCGTTTGCTGATTGATGCCCAGGACGTGGAACACGGTCGCCATCAGGTCCTTCGGGTAGATCGGCGTCGTGCGCGGCACTTCGGCGCGCTCCGACGATTCGCCGATCGCCTGGCCCATGCGAAGGCCGCCGCCTGCCAGTGCGAGCGTACACAGCGGACCCCAGTGGTCGCGGCCGGCTGACCCGTTGATGCGCGGCGTACGGCCGAACTCGCCGGTGATGACGAGCAGGATCTTGTCGGACAGGCCGGTCTGCTCGAGGTCATCGAGGAACACGCTGATGGCGCGATCCATCGGCGGACACGCCTGCCGAAGCTGCGGCGCCATCTCGCTGTGCATGTCCCAGCCCTGGCTCGAGTTGGCATAGTTGAGCGTGACGAATCCCGCCCCCGCCTCGCACAGCCGGCGCGCAAGCAACAGGTTAGCGCCGAGGCCCGCGGTGCCGATGGTGTAACGGTCGCGCGTGCGCGGATCTTCGCGCTCGACGTCGAACGCTTCGCGCGCCCGGCCGGTGAGCAGGTTGATCGCTTGCCGATCGAAGGCATCGAGGCCGGCCATCAGGCCCGTGCGATCGATATCGCGATTGACGTTGTCGAACTGCTGCAAGAGCGCCCGGCGTTCGTGGACGCGGTCGAGCGGCAGGTTGAGATTGATGTTGTTGCGTGCGTCGCCGCTGGTGTCGAACGGAGCGTACGCCGAGCCCAGCCAGTGCGGGCCATCGCCGTAAAGCCCGGAGAGGCGGACGTAGGTCGGCAAACCACTCGCCGAGTTGGCGCCGCGAACGCGGGCGGTCATCGAGCCCATCGACGGCTTGATCTGCGGCTGGCCGGCGTCCGCGGGCGGATGATCGACGCCGGTCATGACGTAGTGTGTGCCGCCGCCATGCCCGGAGTTGCCGTGCGTGAAGGAGCGGATGAACGCCATCTTGTTGGCAGCGCGGCCCATGTGCGGAAAGAGTCCGCCGATGTGCAACCCGGTGACGCTGGTCTGCACGTGCCCGATCATGCTGCGGAACTCGGCCGGCGCCGACATTTTCGGATCGAACGTCTCGACATGCGTCGGCCCGCCGCCAAGCCACAGCCAGATGACCGAGGTGTCGCGCGTCGGCTGCCCGGTGCTCGCCGCCGCCTGCCGCATCTTGAGCAGCCCCGGCAACGTCAGCCCGGTGGTCGCCAGAGCGCCGACCGTGAGAAAATCACGGCGATTCAAGCCGGTGCAGTCCTTGCGCGTTTTGCTTCCCCAGAGATTGAGCACGATGATTTCCCCCCTTGTTTCGGGCGATCACATTGCGAAGGGATTATTGTACGATATTGGCCCGGCGGAGGGCAAGAAGGATTACGACGTGATCGGCCGGCGGACGATGTTTTCACTTGCCGCTTCGGCCAGCCGCAGCTTGATTGGTGTGAATCGAGCTTTGTCGCGCTTGTAGTCGATGATATTCAACTCCGGAATGACTATGTGCCCAGGAACGTCCTGGCGCGGGTTCGGTTGAGCCGTCAAGCCAAGAGATTTCAGCAGGCTCGCGGGGATCTTTACGATTGCGTAGCGTGGCCTTTTCGCCTCGGCGATCGGAATAAGAGCGTCCGTCGGATCCCTCAGGCAATCTAGCCGGTAGAGACTGATGCCATCCGTTTCCGTGTCTCGTGGTTCAAAGGCATTGGGGGAAATGATTGGAACGCGATTGGTAAGGCGGTCATGCCACACGAGGCGAATCAACCATTCGTCCTCGCTGATGGATTCCGTCTCCGCTTTCATCGCTGCACCAGGACAAATGTCTCGGCGTCTTGCGAACCGGTCTTGACCGACCTCCCCTCAGCGCGGTTGGGTTCAATCACCTCGATCTCGATGTACCCGTCGGCTACATGCCACTCAAAGAAGATCGTGCCGTTCACCCCGGCAATAACTCGATCAGCACAACTCCAGTTATTCGCGTTAAAGTATTCGACCAACGATTGCGCAGCACGAATTAGATTGGGGTCAGGAGCCTTGGCGGCTTGGCCGTCCCAATCGTCGCCGAGTTGATTCAACGCGCGTAAGTCTTCTGTAAGCTGCGGCCATGTGCGGACCGACGGCGAACCTTTCTTCGGTACGAGCGCCGTGTTGACTTCGAGATGCCAGGCCGGCCGTTTCACCGTGGGCGTCGTTGTGATTTGAACGGTTGCCATGATCGCACCCTCTGCCATCAAAAGCCATGTTTTGCCTGCCCTGCTCCTTTTGATCTTATCAGTTTCCTGACAGTACACGCCAGGCTTTCTTTTTGCCACGCTTCTTGGCTCCGTTGGGTTTCGGCAGCACGCCAGCGTTTTGCAAGGCTTGCATCTGGAACGGGCTGATGACAAGGCGGCGCGTTGGCCGAGTCGAGAACCCCCCGCCCCACTCGTACAGCAAGCCGATCGCCTTCACGTATTTCTTTTGGTCGGGAATATGAACGGTCGCCATGGTGCTGGCCTCCATCAAGGTGGGCTTCGGGCGCTTTCACGGCGGTTTTATTATATCATCCAAAACGTCCTGGAACATCGCCAGATTTTTGCGACGCTTCTTCGCTGGGCGGCAGACATCCGGCATAGCGCAGAACGGCCCTTTGGTAGGGGCCGATGCCAATCTGCCGCGTCGGTTTAGTGCGGAACAAGCCGCCCATCTCGTAGAGAAGTCCGATGGCTTTTGTGTATTTCTTGAAATTCAGGATTTGGACAGTTGCCATGGCGGTCACCTTGGAAAACTCATTTGGATTCGTTCAGCCGTAGCGGACGGTGCAAAAGGCGAAATCGCTTTCTACCGCGGATTCGGTTTTCAGTTAGCAAAGCTTGCAAAGTTCTTGACGCCACTACCTCATCCGCGATCACGTCAACGAATTCTGACCACTCTTTGTTGCTGGGCTCTTCGGTTTGCCAAACCATCATAAAATCGAAAAACGCTCCGTGTCGAATCAAACGTCCAGGAATCGCGTCATCGAAGGCCCCAATGAGAATCCCGTACCGAAGGTATGGATGTACGTGCTTGTGAGTGGCAGCTTTTGAACTGTAGGTGAGTGCGTCATGCGTGGAAACTCCGCCAAGCTTGCCTTCGATCACGAGTCGTGGAATCCAATCGCCGTTCTCGCGAATGTCGTAAATCAAGAGATCTGTTTCGTACTGCCGGCTGGTGGTATCTCCCCGACTTCCCTTGGGGTAGAAATAGATCTCATGGGCATAGGTAAACCGTTCACCAGCGCATGCTTCCGCCCGCCAATCTCCGGCACGACAAGCAAGTAGTGCTGGTTGGAGACGCCCGAGCAGGGATTGGACCCACTGCTTTTCACGTGCCATTTCCCGTTCCTTCATGTTAGGACAAGAAAAACCCCAGAATACGCGATCGCGCCTTCTGGGGTTCCTTGCAATTCACATTCAATCCGACTGCGCTCACTGCACCTCGCTCATCGGCTCCATGCCCTGGTCGACCAGGTACTGCGGCCGGCCGTTCGGGTCGAAGATGCGGGTTTCGCCGGGGTTGAGGCCGATGTTCTTGTACAAGGTCGCGAAGACTTCCTGGAACTTGACCGGGCGACGGGCCGGCAGGCCGCCGATGCGGTCGCTGGCGCCGATGACCTGGCCCGTCTTCATGCCGCCGCCGGCCATCAGGGCGCAGCTCAGTTGCGGCCAGTGGTCGCGGCCTTCGGTGTTGTTGATCCTCGGCGTGCGGCCGAACTCGCCCCAGACGACGATCGACACGTCGTCGAGCAAGCCGCGCACGTGGAGATCTTCGACCAGCGACGACACGCCGGCGTCGAGCAGCGGCATGTTGCGTCGGCTTTCGACGAAGTTCTTGCCGTCCGGGCCATGCCAGTCCCAGCGGCTGAAGTTGAGCGTCACCACGCGGGCGCCGGCCTCGACGAGGCGACGCGCGATGCAGAAGTTACGGACCATGCGCGGGGCGCCGTCGCGCTCGAACGCCGGGTCGTTGAAGCCGTAACGTTCGACGGTGCGGCGATCTTCCTTGGAGAGATCGAGAGCGTCGACGAGCCGCGAAGAGGTCAAGATGCCGAGAGCTTGTTGCTGGAAGGAGTCGATGCCGTCCATCGCGCCGGAGCGGTCGAGGTCGCGGTTGAGTGAATCGAAAGAGCGCATCAGGCTGACGCGGTCGCCGAGGCGTTCCATGGTGACGCCGTTGAGGGTCATGTTGGCGGCGGCCATGTTGCCCCGTCCGCCGACGAGGTTGAAGGGGTTATGCCCCATGCCGAGGAAGCCGCCGTGGTACGGATCGCCCCAGCGCGATTCGCCGGTCGCATACATGAGGGCGAGGTTCGGCGGGATCGATTGATTCGCCGGGCCCTGGAAGCGCGACACCCACGAGCCCATCATCGGCCAATAGCTTTCCTTCTGCGGGTCCTTGCGTCGGCCGGTCATGCACTGGTAGCCGTCGTGCCGGCCGTCGGCGTCGGCGATGGTGCGGACGAAAATGAACTTGTCGGCGTTGGCGGCGATGCGCGGGAAGAGTTCGCAGATGTCGATGCCGGGGACGTTGGTGCGGATCGGATTGAACTCGCCGCGGATTTCGCGCGGGGCATCGGGCTTGAGGTCCCACATGTCCTGATGCGGCGGCCCGCCCGGCAAATAGATGTTGATGATCGCCTTGTGCTGCGTGCCTCGCCCCTGGTTCGCCTCGGCCCGCAGCAGATCGGGCAGCATGAGCCCGCCGGCGATGGTGCCGCCGATCGTGAGGAAGTCGCGGCGATTGACGCCGTCGCAGAAACCGCCCTGCTTGTGAGATTTGCTGAAGATGGTGAGCATGTCAACTCCTGACGAGCCGAGCCCCGTGAGGGGCCGGTTGATACCGGCGGGAGGGTAGGGTCCGGTAGGTAGGGGCGCAACGGGAGCGCCGATGGAAGATTTTTATCATATCGGCAGGAGGGGTGCAAGAGGTTGCGTGGGATTTTGCGCCGACTTCAGTTTGATGGTAGCGACATTGATCATCCGGGGGCTGCCATGTGTTGCTTCACCGCCGAGACCAGCGCATCAAGATGGCTTTCCAGCGGCGGAGTCATCGCGTTCAGCCAGTGCTGCGTGCCGATGAAATAGCGCAGCGATTTGGAGAGGGTGACGTCTTCAATACGCAGCGGCAGGATGGGCCGGCGCTCGCTGGCCGCGATTTCCACTTCGCGCAGGACCTGTTCCGAGGCGTTGGAAGCCGAGGAGAGTACGAGAATCAACAGGCGACACTCCTCGATTGCGGTGCAAATTGCTCCGCCGTAGCTCATGCCGGGCATGATGTCGCGTGGGGCGATCCAGCACTTCAGTCCGTGATTTTCCAGGGTGGCGCAAACGGTCTGGGCCGCCTGGGAATCGATCGTCGAGTAGCTGATGAACGCCCGCTTGACGCTCGGGGGGACGCTCGGCTTCTCGACGGGCGCCGGGCGTTCGGGCTCGACGCGCTCGAGCTCGCGCTGGCTTCGCGGCTCCTCGACGGCGCCTTCATCATAGCGAAGCCGAACCTCGACCTGTCGGCCTTCAACCAGGTCCAGGGCGCGGACGCGCACGATGCCGTCTTCTTCTACCTTGAACATCAGGCGAATCGGGACTGACTCGCGCCGCGGTTGCACGGGAATTTCAAATTCCCCGATCATCGTGACGCGGCGCGGATCGATATCGCGCCCTTCGCCACGGTAAAGCCGAATACTGAATCTCTCCGCCCGCGGCATGGTGTGAAACTCACGGCTCGCTTCGCAAGGAATGGGCGTATTCTTCAAGATCAAGGGATCCAGAATCTCCCGATTGTTCTCGGATTCGAATACCGCGATGCTCAGCGTGTGCGCGGTGGTGTCGATGATTTTCGCAAACGGCGCCCGGTCCACGTCCGGATTCAGCTCGGCGGCACGGATGCTGGCCCCAAGAACAACCGCCTCGACCGGATTGATGCCACGGTCGCGTCCCCAGAGCGGAACATTGGCGAAACGCTGTTGCACTCTTTCGCGCACCCGGGGCACATACGTGCTGCCGCCGACCAAGAGGACGGCCGCAAGATCGTCCGCGTCGTTTTCGCCGGTGGTGAGCGCCTCGTCCAGGTGGTGCATCGAATGGTCGATGAGGTGCTCGATGAGCTGTCGAAAGATCTCCGGCGTGAGAGTCTGCTGGAACGGAACGGGTCTGCCGCGAACCTTGTCAACGCCTGGGATTCTAAAGGTGTACGGGACCTGATTGGTGCAAAGGTTGATTTTGCCGGCTTCCGCCTCGACCTTGAGGCGCGTACGCAGCAGCCTGCGCCGCGAATCGGTGAGATCGGCCTGGTACTCGTCATCCTTGCGTAGCTCCTCCATCATCCAATCGACGATGCAGTCATCGAAGTTGGCGCCGCCCAGGCAGGGATCGCCGCTGGAGCCGAGGATCCTGAGCGATTCGTCCGCCAGCTTGACGACGGCGACATCGAGCTTGCCTCCGCCCAGATCATAAACGAGAAAAGTCTGCTGGTCCTTGGCGGCGTGCTGCACGCAATAGGCGTACGCGGCAGCGGTCGGTTCGTTCATGAGATGATGAACGGTAAGCCCGGCCAGCTCGCCCGCCTGTTTGACACGCTCCCACGACGACGGTGCCGTCACTCCGAACTCCAACCACGGCCGGCATCGAAGGACTGCCTTCGAGTGGAATGATCGACGGCTTGCCATCCAGGCAAATGGCCGCGCGAAAGTTCGTCGTGCCCACGTCGATGCCGATGATCGTGCCCATAAGGGAAACTCGCCGCGCTCGTGGCCTGCCAAAGTTACTCTGGAGTATACCCCAGTCCGATTGGCGTGGATAGTGCGTCATCAAGGCAGATAAAGGCGGCCCACCCCGCGAACCGTATCGATGCGCTGCAAATAATCAATCAGGCTCTCGACGACCTCGCCGGCATAAGCTCGGCTGAAATTCACCTTCTTTGCGTCGGCAATTGTGAGCACCGGCAGACTTGCGGCGGTGTTTTGCAGTCGAATTGTTGCTTCCAGCGAGTCCGGGCCAGAAAGTGTCCGATTTCCAGTGATGAGCACAACTTGCTCTGCCTGGCAGCGTTCCCAGATTTCCTGGTCCGTCGCTGTTGGGTTGAGTCCGAAATCTTCGAAATGATACAGCGTCAGACGAAGGTCAAGCCAAAACTCTCGCCATGGTTCGGCGTTCATCAGTGCGACCAGATACTCCACCTGTCCCCGCACATCGTTGTCAGCCAGGATTCCCTTCACTGCTTCGCTCCTGTTGGCGCTTCCGCAGGTTTTCTTTCATCCGGGCGTGACGCACGTCACGCGGCTCATTCGGAAAGCGCAAACGCTGCAGCCGGACCTGTTCGGCAACGTAGGCCCGGATGCGCTGATCTTCCTCATCCAGCGCGGTCTGGTTTTCACGATAGTATTGCTCGACGGTCGCG
>JACQFG010000084.1 GCA_016200155.1 Planctomycetota bacterium
GGAAAGCTGTGTGCGTCTGGAGGACGCGGTTCGCCTTCTGCGCGACCTACGCAATTCGGAGAAGATTCACGCTCTGGTGCGCGAGATCGGCCAGCTGGAAAACGACGCCGACCGCGTCTATCGCAAAGCCGACGCCGCGTTGTTTGCAAACCTGGTGGCAACGAACGGCAATGGCGATCACCCGATCACGACGATGGACGTGCTGTCGCTGATCAAGTGGCGCGAGATTTACGAATGGCTGGAAGAGACGGTTGACGCATGTAAAGAGGTGGCTAACGTCATTTCGGAAATCGTCATCAAGGGGACGTAGAGCAGGGGTTTGGGGCTGGGGGTTAGGGGTTAGCCCCTCTTCCAGGCCCTGACCCCCAACCCCTAACCCCTAACCCCTGAGACACGATGCACTTCTTCGAGACGATCGGCGATAACTTCGGCAACATCAACTACCTCACGTTGCCGGCCATCGTGCTGGCGCTGATCGCGCTCGCGCTCGTTTTCGATTATTTGAACGGTCTGCACGACGCGGCCAACTCGATTGCGACGATCGTCTCGACGCGCGTCTTGACCCCGCAGCAGGCGGTGGTGTGGGCGGCGTTCTTCAACTTCATCGCGTTTCTCATCTTCAACCTGGAAGTCGCGGGCACCATCGGCAAGGGCATCATCAATCCCGATGTTGTGACGAATTCGGTGATCGGCGGCACGCTGATCGGGGCGTGTGCCTGGAACATCCTGACGTGGTACTGGGGTTTGCCGACGAGTTCCTCGCACGCCTTGATCGGCGGACTGGTCGGCGCCGGCCTGGCCCACACCGGGTGGTCGGCACTCCTGTGGGACGGCGTTGGCAAAACGCTGATCTTCATCATCGTCGCGCCGATGCTCGGACTGGTCATCGGCCTGGCCATCGCCGTCGCCGTCCACTGGATCATCTATTACTATCAGGCCCGGCCGCGCGGCGTCGATTGGCTGTTTCGCCGCGGGCAACTCGTCTCTGCCACGCTCTACAGTCTCGGCCACGGGGGCAACGATGCCCAGAAGACGATGGGCATCATCCTTGTGCTCCTGATCGCCGCCATGCACGCGGACGACAAGCTCGAATGGGGCGACCGGTTCGCCCTCACCGACAAATCGATCGAATTGCTGGAAAAAAAGGATGTCAAGAAAAAGCTTGACCCAGTTCCCGCGCCCGTGCTTGCGCGACTGGGCCCGCTGCGCGATCTGCGGTTCTCGCGTCAGGCCGGATTCGAAGGGGAGGTCGCCAAGTTGCTGCCCGTTGAGGAGCGCGACCGCTACCAGGCTCGCATCGTCAAGGCCGCCGACCACTCGCATGTGCCGACCGAGATGGTGCTCGCCTGTCATCTGGCCATGGGCCTGGGCACACTCATGGGCGGCTGGCGCATCGTCAAGACGATGGGGCAGCGCATCATCCGGCTGCGGCCCGTCGACGGCTTCTGCGCCGAATCCGGGGCCGCCTTCACGCTGGTGCTCACGCTCTTCGGCGGCATCCCGGTCAGCACGACGCACACGATCACCGGGTCGATCGTCGGCGTCGGCGCGGTGCAGCGCTTCTCGGCGGTGCGCTGGGGCGTCGCGGGCCGGGTCGTGTGGGCATGGGTGTTCACGATCCCGGGAGCGGCGATCGTGTCGTCACTGTGCGTGGTATTGTGGGAATGGCTGGTGCGCTTGTGAATTGCCGCTTGCGGCTTAGCAGGGTTTGCTACGCCGCAAGCGGAAAAACAAAAAAGCTCGACGTGGACGCGTCGAGCTTTTTTGAACCTTCCGGGAAACTGCATCAAACCGTAGACCTCACGCTCCGCGTGAGGAGTTTCGTCACGCGGAGCGTGACGTCTACGATCAAATCAACTGGCGCACCGGACGCCCCGTCGGCACCAGCTCGATCGGCCGACCGTCCTGAGCGCGATACCACGTGTTGAGCGGAATGCCCAGGGCGTGATAGATCGTCGCGGCCAGATCCTGCGGACGGACCGGCGTATCGACGACGACCTCGGCCCGCGCATTGGTAGCGCCGACGGTCTGCCCCATGCGAATGCCGCCGCCGCCCATCGTCGCCACGCCTGCCGTCGACCAGTGATCACGGCCCGCCGACGGGTTGACGACCGGCGTGCGGCCGAAATCGCCGAACCAGACGACCAGCGTGTTTTCGAGCATGCCGCGATCGCTCAAATCCTGCAAGAGGGCCGCATAGCCGCGATCGAGGCGGGGCAGCAGGCGGTCCTTCAGGCTGCGGAAGTTCTGCACGTGCGTGTCCCAGCCGCCGTCGGTGATCGTGACGAAGTGGACGCCCGATTCGATCAGCCGGCGCGCCAGCAAGCACGACTGGCCGAGCGAGTTGCGCCCATAGTTGTCGCGCACGCGGTCCGATTCCTGCGACAGATCGAAAGCACGCTTGGCGGCCGGCGACGTGATCAGCGCGTGAGCGCGTTCATAGAAAGCGTCGCGGGCTTGCACGGTCTGATTCGATTCCATCTCGCGCTGGTAGCGATCGACTTCTTGCAGCATCGTGTAACGGCGTTCGAGCCGGCGGCGGTCGTTCTCGTCGGGGATGCTCAGGTCGCGGACGCGGAAGGCGGCGGAGCTGGGGTCGTCGTGGACTTCGAACGGGTTGTACTGATCGCCGAGGAACCCGCCGATGCCGCCGTTGAAACGGCGATCGATGGCCCGGCCCAGCTGGACGAATGGGAACATGCCGTCCTTGTAGCCGCGTTCCTTGGCGACGACGGAGCCGAAGCACGGGAAGGGCAGGGCGGGGTTGAAGCGATGGCCGGTCATCATGATGTGATCGGCGACGCCGTGGCTGCCGTTCTGCGGATCGTGGCCGCGGATCAGGCTGAGCTTGTCGAACTGCTGCGCGAGCATCGGGAAGTGCTCGACGATGCGGACGCCGGGCTGGCGCGTCTGGATGGTCGTGAAGTCGCCGCGGATCTCGGCGGGAGCGTCGGGCTTCGGATCGAACGTGTCGATATGGCTCGGCCCGCCCTGCATCCACATCAGGATGCAGTTCATGGCGCGCCGGTTTGGCGAGCCGGGAGCGTTAGCGACCGGAGCGTCGGATCCAACCGCCTGAGCGCGAAAGAAATTCGCGAGCGTCAGGCCGAGCGCAGACAGGCCGCCGACGCGCAGGACATCGCGACGCGAAACGCCTCGGCAATTGCTGGAGTTGCCGCCGATGGAAACGTCGAACATGGTCGGACCTCGCAAGGAAGGCAGGGAGGCGGGAGCATTGAAGCGGGCAGGTAGGCTTTACATTTCTATCATAAGAGTGACGTTTCCGGCGCGAAAGTCAATAGGAAAACCGATTTTTTTCCTCTTCGCTTAGCGCCCGCGCGGTCCCTCGGGACCGCGCGGGCGCTAAACGGAGAAAGTGGAGCCACGATGAATTCCTCGTTCCGCTTGACCGGCCTGGTCGCTGCCCCGCATACGCCGATGCACGGCGACGGCAGCCTCAACCCTTCCGTAATATCGGCACAAGCCCAGCTGCTGCTGGAGTCCGGCGTGCGCGGCGCCTTCATCTGCGGCACCACCGGCGAGAGCCTGTCGCTCACCGTCAGTGAGCGCGTCGCCGTCACCGAAGCGTGGTGCGATGCCGTCGATGGGCGGATGCCCATCGTCGTCCACGTCGGCAGCAACAGCCTCTTGGAAGCGCGTGTGCTCGCATCGCATGCGGCCCAGTGCGGCGTCAGCGCGATCGCGGCCATGGCGCCAAGCTTCTTCAAATCGTCGATCGACGAACTGATCGCCTATTGCGCCGCCGTCGCCGAGGCCGCCCCGGAGACGCCGTTCTATTATTACGACATTCCGACGATGACCAACGTGCCGATCCCGACGGCCCGCTTTCTCGAACAAGGCGCGAAGTCGATCCCGACGCTGCACGGCGTCAAGTTCACCAACAACGATCTCGTGACGCTGCAGGAATGCCTCGCCCTCGATGCGTTCGACATCGTCTTCGGCTACGACGAGCTGCTGCTCGCCGGCCTGACCTTCGGCGTGCGCGGGGCAGTCGGCAGCACCTACAACTTCGCCGCCCCGATCTACCAGCGTCTGATCGACGCCTTCGAGCGCGGCGATCTCGCGGCCGCCCGGTTAGCGCAGCGCCAGAGCGTGCGCATGATCCGCACGCTGCAAGAATTCGGTTTCAGCCGAGCGTCGAAAGCGATGATGCGGCTGCTTGGCGTCGATTGCGGCCCGGTGCGTCTGCCGCTCAAGCCGATGACGGAGGATGAGGTGCGCGAGTTGTACGGGCGCTTGCAAGGCATGGAAGGGCTGAGCCGGCCGTTGCGGATTTAGGATTTCGCCTTGCGTTTGCGGCGGGCGAGATCTTCGACGAAGGCTTGGTGCTCGTCGGAGGTTATGCCCTGTTGCAGCGTGGCGAGAACTTGGGCCAAATCGTTTTTGAAAAGTGCCTTGCTGTCGAGCCACAATCCGGGAAAAACGACGGAGCGATAGATTCCGCTCTCATCCGGAGCAATGCGCTTGTACTGCCCGCGGATCAGTCGATGCCAGCGAATCTCTTTCCGTTTGACAACCACGACGAGGTACTCAGCGATCTTGGCCTCTTTGTAGAGCTCGAACTTCTGATGTAGATCCATTGCCTCCGTGCTGTTGCAAACCTCTGTGAGAAGTTCCGGTGAGCCGTGAATCCGTTCGTCTTCGGTCCATGACCGTCCGCCGCATTCGGTGACGACGCGGAGATTGACGTCCGGCTGTGGGCAGTCGCCGAGAAAAATGCATGTGACATTGCTGCCACCGAGGGAACCGGGCGTTGCGGCACTGTAGACACCGAGCCAGGTCGTGATACTGAAATCGTCGCCGCCATGATCGGTTCCTAATGCTGCTGGCATGTATACGATTCCTCCGATCAGTTCCGCGTACTTGATGTGCGGAAGCTGCTCCCAGATTCGCAGGAACTCGTCGCGCGTCAGGTTGTCGCCGGTCTCGAGTGTCGGACGTTCTTCTGCCACGATGGCCATTTTTCGCCTCTCGATCAATTTTCCGCTTCCATGTCGCCGATGATTACTTTATCATATTCCTCACTCCCTCCGCAATCTGCCCTCTTCATGAGGATCCCGCCATGTTGACGATGCTCGGCTCGCCGCGGCGAACTTGCGATGGTCTCACCCGACGCGAAACTCTCCAAGCCGGCTCGCTCGCCTTGCTCGGCGGCTTCGGGTTGCCGCAGCTTTTGCAAGCGCAGGAATCGCCGCGCCGGCCGCGCCGTGAGGGGCGGGCCAAGAGCGTCATCCTGCTCTATCTGCTCGGCGGGGCGGCAACGCAGGACATGATCGATCTGAAGCCGAACGCGCCGGCGGACATTCGCGGCGAGTTCAATCCGGTGGCGACCAACGTCCCCGGCGTGCGCATCTGCGAGCACTTGCCGAAGATGAGCCGCTGGATGCACAAGACGGCCCTGGTGCGTTCGCTGGTTCATCGGGCCGGCTGTCACAACACGCTGCCGAGCTATACTGGGCTGGAGCAGTTGCTCGACAACACGAGCACGCGTGACACCTATCCGCCGAGCATGGGCTCGGTGTGCGAGCATCTGCGTGTGAACTCGCCCAATCACCAGGATCGCGAGAGCGAGCTGCCCGATTACATTTACATGCCGTGCTATCTCGGCTGGGGCCAGGCGATTCGTCGGCCCGGTCCGTACGCCGGCTTCCTCGGCCAGCGATACGATGCGCTCTACACCGAGGTGTCGCCGTACCGTGCCGCGAACGGCCCGACGCCGGCGCCGGGTCGGCCGGTGACGGTGCTGGGCGAGCCGCGTCTGCCGGAGAGCGCGCTGGCCCCCGGCGTGACGATCGATCGCCTGGAGACGCGCCGCAGCCTGATGCAGCAGATCGACGATAACGTCAGGCAGATCGATACGCAGCAGAGCGTCGATCACTTCAATCGCACGCAGCGCCGTGCCTTCAACCTACTGACGAGCGCCGAGATCCGGGCCGCGTTTGATCTCAGCAAGGAAGACCCGCGCTTGCGCGAACAATATGGCCGCACGCTGTTTGGCAACTGCTCGATGATTGCGCGCCGGCTGGTGGAGCGCGACGTGCGCTTCGTCAACGTGACGTGGGACCTGTTCTGGGACCGGGTGCCGATCAACTACGATTGCTGGGACACGCACTCGAACAACTTCACGACGCTCAAGAACGTCAACCTGCCGGAGTTCGACAAAGTTCAAGACGCCTTGCTGCAAGACCTCGAGTCGCGCGGCCTGCTCGACGAGACCCTCGTCGTGGTGATGAGCGAAATGGGCCGCACGCCGCGGATCAACGGCAACGGCGGCGGCCGCGATCACTGGACCTACTGCTACGGCATGTGGTTCGCGGGCGCGGGCATTCGCGGCGGCAGCGTCGTCGGCGAATCCGACGGCCAGGCGGCCTACGTCAAGGACCGCCCCGTGAGCCCCGCCGATGTCTGCGCGACGATCTACGAGTGCCTCGGCATCGACCCCGACATGCCGGTGCACGACCGCGCCGGCCGGCCGATCGCGGTGGCGCAGGGCGGGCGGCCGATTCGGGAGATTCTGGCGTGAGGCTTGTTATTGCCGATTTCTGAGACCGGACGATGAAAGTTTTTATCTCATATCGCAGATCCGATTCGGTAGACATCGCCGGTCGACTTGCTGACCGGCTTGCCGACAAGCTCGGACTATCCAACGTATTCCTCGACGCGGCTTCCTTGGCAGGCGGCGCTAGCTGGCCCCAGGCCATCAACGAGGAAGTTGAGCAATGCGATGTAATGCTCGCCGTCATCGGGCCAAACTGGTCGAAAGCCGCGGATGATCATGGCCGACGAAGGATCGATCATCCAGATGATTGGGTACGCCGCGAAATCGAAACGGCGCTCCAAAAGAATATTCCCGTGATCCCCGTCCTCGTTTCTGATACCAGTATGCCGGCTGCGGCTGCATTACCCGAATCTCTGCGTGACCTTGCAAACAAGCAGGCAGCTCAAATTCGATCCGGACCTGATTTTCACAGTGACTCAGATCGCTTGATTGAGGCGTTAATGCGCCTCGGATCAAAGGTAGAGCTTGAGGCGAAGGTTCTTGAGGAGGTCCGAGTATTTGTTAGCCACTCAACTCTGGATAGAAAATGGGTCGAAGCCGAAGTGGTGAAGACGCTCAATCGGAAGGGCATCCACGCAAATTCGGCCAAGTCCGATTGGGTTCACGACGAGGTTTATTGGGCGATCTTCAATCGACCGAGCAAGATCGTCACCGTGATCATGGACGAATGTAATCTATGGGACTTCCATATTCGGATCCCACGGCTCCAACATATCGACTTTCGGCGCAAGCTTGATGAAGCCCGGAAAACTCTGCTTAGAGTTTTTGGGCGAGGGTAAGGTAACCCGTTTCGGCATTCACAATACTCTAGGCCTTAACCAAGCGAAGGCGTTCTGCTTTCGCCCAGGAATAATTTGAAAAAACTCGAAATCCTTTGTTCTTGCTGCGGTGTTTGATGTAGTGACCAAACCACATCAACCCCAGCAGAAA
>JACQFG010000085.1:0-3238 GCA_016200155.1 Planctomycetota bacterium
GATCAGCGCCGGCTCATGCACGCAGCGAAAATCGACGTCCATCTGCCGCAACGGCGCGCCGCGCTCCCGGCACACCGCCTCGATCACCTGCCTCGCCTCCGGATCGCGCACGCCGCTGACGGTCGGCCGGCCCGGCTTGACGATGCCCGCCTTCTCGAACGCGATCTTGCCGAGCGTGTCGCCCAGGATCTGCGTGTGATCGAAGCTAATGCTGGTGATGATCGCCAGCAGCGGATCGCAGACATTGGTCGAATCGAATCGTCCCCCCAGGCCGACCTCGACGACCGCGAAATCGACGCGCCGCCGCACGAAGTGCAGAAAGCCCAGGGCCGTGCCGATTTCGAAGAACGTGAGGTCCTGAGCGAATGCGGGCGTCGTCGCAGCGCGAATCTCGCTAAGGTGGGCTGCCAGTTCGTGCGGGGCGATGGGCGCGCGGTCGACCTGGATGCGCTCCTCGACGGCGATCAGGTGCGGTGACGTGAACAGCCCGACGCGATGCCCCGCGCCTTGCAGGATCGCCGCCAGCATCGCCGAGGTCGAGCCCTTGCCCTTGCTCCCCGCGATGTGGACGATGCGCAGCCGCTGGTGCGGGTTGCCCAGCCGCTCCAGCAGGTGCCTCATGCGTTCGAGCTTGAAGTCGCCGACCTGGGGGGATCGCTGTTCGAAGTTGACGCGGCCGAACCAGAATTGCATGGCCTCTGCGTAGGTCATCCCGGCGGTTCCTTTCGGCCTTGCGCTGATTTTCGTCAAGTGCGCGATGCCACCATTGTATTGCATATAATTACGAGTAGGCCGTATGCACAATAGATGGGCGGTTTTGGGCGTCAGGGTTACATCGAATTTTCGTGGTGCCTATTTTGAATCGTCTTCCCACCTATTGTCCACACGATCTAGGTCGCCCCATCTTTTTCTGCGGAATTCGCGACATGAAGGTCCTCGTCATCGGCAAAGGCGGCCGTGAGCACGCCCTCGTCTGGAAGCTGGCCCAGTCCCCGCGCGTCGAACGCGTCTATTGCGCGCCGGGCAACGCCGGCACCGCGCTCGACGCCGTCAACGTGCCCATCGACGTCAACGATTTCGACTATCTCATCCGCTTCGCCAAGAAGGAGAACATCGGCCTGACCGTCGTCGGACCCGAAGATCCGCTGGCGAACGGGATCGTCGATGCGTTTCAATCCCACGGCCTGCGCATCTTCGGCCCGTCGAAGGCGGCCGCGCAGATTGAAGGGAGCAAGGTTTTCTCGAAAAAGCTGATGCGCCACGCCGACGTGCCCACGTCGGAGTTTCGCGTCTTCGATCATCCGGAGCCGGCCCGTAAATACATCGAATCGCGCGAGTATCCCGTCGTCGTCAAGGCCGATGGGCTCGCGGCCGGGAAAGGCGTCATCGTCTGCAACACGACCGAGGAAGCGTTCGAGGCCGTCACGCGCATCATGGTGCGCGAGGAGTTCGGGCGAACCGCGGGCCGGCAGATCGTTGTCGAGAAGAAACTCGAAGGCGAGGAGCTGAGCGTCCTCGCCCTGGTCGCGGGCCGAACAATCATCCCGCTGGCCCCGTCGCAGGACCACAAGCGCGCCTTCGACGGCGACACCGGGCCCAACACCGGCGGCATGGGCGCCTACTCCCCTGCCCCGCTCGGCACCCCCGCCCTCCTCGACGACATCGAGACCAACGCCCTCGTTCCCACCGTCCACGCCATGAAGCGGGCCCGCATTCCGTTTCGCGGTATCCTCTACGCCGGCGTCATCGTCACCAACCAGGGCCCGCGGATTTTGGAATACAACTGCCGGCTCGGCGATCCCGAGACGCAGCCGGTCCTCATGCGGCTCAAGACCGACCTGTGCGACCTGCTCGAAGCCACCATCGACGATCGCCTGGCCGAGTTCACTGACAATCACGTGGAGTGGGACCCGCGCCCGGCCGTCTGCGTCGTCATCGCCAGCGGCGGCTACCCCGGTACCTACGCCAAGGGCAAAATGATCCAGGGCCTCGACGAAGCAGCAAAGGTCCCCGACGTCAAGGTCTTCCACGCCGGCACCAAGCTCGAACCCGGCGGCATGATCATCACCGACGGCGGCCGCGTGTTGGGCGTCACTGCGTTAGGAGACACGCTAGCCGAGGCGAAGGCGCGGGCGTACGAAGCGGCCGGCAAGATCAGCTTCCCGGGCGCGTTCTACCGCAAGGACATCGCGGACAAGGCGATTGCCAAGGGAGTTTGATACTCGGAAGTTGTGGGAGCCCAAATGTTCTGATAAACTCAATACGTGCTGCTATTCTGCTGGAGGATCTCATGGCACGAGTTGACTCGATTCGTTCCGAAGTATTGACGCTGATGCATGCGAGACTGTTTCGGCCATTCGCGTTGCTGATGGAGAATGGCGAGCGCGTAACGATCGGCCACCCCGAGAATATCGCCTTTGAGCCGGGGTCGCCCGAAGGAATCGGCGCGTCCGAAGACTTTTACGTGATCTCCAGCGGCCTGCGCATGTTCAGCACGTTCGGCTCGGTCACGGCCATTGCAAGGCTGGATCAAGGGCAGATCTGAAATTCCCCCGATCGATCCAAAAGGTGGCCCATGCGACTCTGCCTCCTTCTTGCTTCGTTTCTGGTCGCCGGCTGCTCCCAGCCAACCGAAAAGCCCAAGACCGATCAGGCAGCGGAACCAAAGAACCCGAAGTCGAACGAGGACGCCATCACCGCTTTCCGGCGCGGCCAGGCGTTCGAAAAAAATGGCGAGCCGGACAAGGCCATCGCCGAATATTCCGAAGCAATCAAGTTGAATCCACGGCTCGCCCAGCCGTACAACAATCGCGGCAAGTTGCGGTTGGACAAAGGCGAACTCGACAAGGCCATGACCGATCTTGACGAAGCGATTCGCCTCGCTCCCAAAGCGTCCATGGTCCCCTACGTCAATCGCGGCAATACCTGGCGCAAAAAGAAAGAATACGACAAGGCCATTGCCGACTTCAGCACTGCCATCGAACTGGACCCGAAGCGTTACGAGCCCTGGAATGGGCGCGGCAACGCATGGTGCGAAAAAAAGGAATATCACAAGGGCATCAAGGACTTTGACGAGACGATCCGGCTCAATCCCGCCTTTGCCGACGCCTACAGCACGCGCGGCGCGGCCTGGTTTGATCTCAAGGACTACGGCAAGGCAATTGCCGATTGGAAGGAAACGCTGGAGCACGATCCGGGGGACCACTTCACGATGGCGCAGTTCGCTCAATTGCTGGCC